>CAMLOZ010000461.1 GCA_946481625.1 uncultured Haloferula sp.
TGCGCTCCCGGCGGATGGACCTGAAACCCATCAAGGACCCGCCCGCCGGAAGGCATTTGACCTCCTGGAAGCTAGTGCCG
Source organism: uncultured Haloferula sp. (assembly GCA_946481625.1). The sequence goes on from CAMLOZ010000461.1 coordinate 81, forward strand.
GCGGCGGCGGAGCAAGGCGAGCATCCCCGCCCCCGCTGCCAGCGCCATGCCCGACGGCTCGGGAACCGCATAGAGGGTGAAGGCGGCAAGATTGGTGTCGGCGTTGCCGATGTTGTCCGTTTCCTCGATAAAGATGTCCTGGAACGCCGCGTCGGCGGTGAAGGTGAACATCGTCATCGTCCCCGGATTTTGCGAAAACGATCCCGAAGTCCCCCCGCTGAAGACCCCGCCGCTAAAGGTGTCCCAGTAGGCTTGGGCGCGGTCGGTGGTCCGTGCATCGGCGGAGAACAGGGAGACCAGATAAGTCTGCCCCACGGTGAGGTTGCCGACCCGCACGGTCATGGGCCGGGTTGCATCGCTGCCATTGTTGTGCCAGGCACCGCTATCGAGGACGGCATCGAACTGCGCATCTCCCGTGGTCCCCGCAAACAACGCGCCGTTGCTCTGGAAGCCGGCGTTATACATCGCCGTGGCACCGGTGGCCGCCGCGGGCATGTCCGTGTTCGTGGCCGTGGACAAGAGCGTGAAGCTGATCGTCTGACCGCCGGTCGTCCCGACGGTTTGCGCGCTTCCTCCGAAGGTCACCGCCTGGGAGAGAGTCGCGGTCGGATGGAGCACCAGCGGGGCATCCAGCGCGGAATCGCTGGTGACCGTGGAGTTCGATACGAAGGTGAGGGTGGCCGCCTGGGCGTGGACAGCGGTGGCGGCGAGGAGGATCAGGGAGGATCTCATTGTCATTGGTTTCATAGGGGTTTTCAGGGAGCTGCAATGGCGACGGCTTGGAGGAAGCCCTTGCCGGGAAGTCCTTCGGATGCGGTCAGGCGGAAGGTGTGGAGCTGGTAGTCGGGATCGTCCGATGCGGTCGAACCGACATGCGCCACCGCACTGGTAAAGTTCGTCAGGTCGAGCGAGCCGCGGATCGTGTAGGCAAGCCCGTCCACCGAGGCGACCTGCACACCGTCCACTCCGGGAGCAAAGGTGGCACCGCTGCGCACCGCGACGGTGAGCGTGAGTTCCTTCTGGCCGCTGGAGTCGGTGTCTTGCAGCGCCATGGTGTTGACCCCGTTGTCGGAGCCGTCCTGGGGATCTCCCTTGAAGGCGAATTCACCGAGGTTGTCCACGCCGTCACCGTCGTCGTCATCGGCCGCGTCGTTTGTGTTCGGGTCGAGGCCGTTGGCCGTTTCCCACGCATCGGGCATGCCATCGCCATCCGTGTCGCCGGCAACGACGGCGCGCAGGACGTAGGCATTGATGCCCACGGGGAAGTTCGCCTCCCCCGTGGTGTTCTGGATGAAGATGTCCATGTAACCGGCAGCGGTGGCGGTGAAGGTGCCGGTGACCGAGGAACTCGAGGAGGCGAGGAAGGACTCGCTGGCATTCCCCCGGCCATCGTGGAAAAGCTCGCCGCGGGTCGCACTGGTCGCGCGGTCGTCCGAGTAGAAGAGCTGGATGCGGTATTGCTGCCCCTCCGTGAGCGGCGCGCCGTCCGCACCCGTGACGCGGAGAACCATGTCGGTCGCTCCCGGGGCAGGACCGGCATCGCCATTCTCCCAAGCGGAACCATCGAGCACCGATTCGAATGCTGCGGACACCGTGGTGCCGGCCGCATTGAAGAGCTCCGCATTCACCTGACGGCCGCCCGCTCCGGAGATGACCCGCGCCTCCTCGCCGGCTCCGAGCACGCCACCGGCATTGTCGGTGAGCCGGTTCTCGAAGGTGATCGTCTGCGAACCGACGGTGACCGGGACTTCGAGGTTGTCGGAGCGGAAATTTCCGGCGTGCACCACCGCTCCGCCACCACTGAGGATGGAATCGTCGGTCACGGTGACCGGACTGCTCCACGCTACCGTCGTGATACCGGGATAGGGATCGAATGGATCCACCGGGCTGCTGTCGTTGAGCCATTCATTGAGATTGGAGACGGTGTCGCCGTCCTCGTCGCCGCCGGGTGTCCGGGAGGTATCGGTGAAGTGGTACTCTTCCCAATCGTCGCCCATCCCGTCGCCATCTTCATCCGGCGCATCGAGGCGATCCATGGGGTCGGTGTTCTTGGCGAACTCCTCGTCGTTGTAGGCGTAATCGTTGTCCGGATCGTCGAACTCGGTTTGGCCCAGCCCGCCGAAATGGGTGGTCTCCCACGCATCGGGAAGTCCGTCGCCATCCACGTTCCCGGGCACGGAGGCAGTCGCCTGCGGATCGGAACCGGCGTTGTATTCGGCGAGGTTGTTGTAAGTGTCCGCATCGGGATCACCGGAAGCGCCATCCGCTCCGGCGGCGGATTCGGGATCGAGCGAATGCGCCGTCTCCCACAGGTTCGGCAGACCGTCGCCGTCGGTGTCCTCGTTGGAAATGATGCGCAGCACGTAGGCGTTGATCGCGACCGGGAAGTTCGACCCGCCGGTGGTGTTCTGGACGTAAAAGTCCTGGTAGCCGGTGGCATCCGCCGTGAAGGTCCCGATGACGCCCGTGCTGTCTCCCGCGATCACCGGGTCGCTGAAATTCCCCAGGCCGTCGTGATACCGCTGGCCGCGGGCGTTGGGACCGGACCGGTCGTCGGAGTAGAAGAGCTGGATCTGATAGCTCTGGCCTTCCGTCAACGGGGCGCCATCCACTCCGGTGACACGCAGGATCGTGTCGGTCAGTCCCGGTGCCGGACCTGCGTCGGCGTTTTCCCATGCGGAGCCGTCGAGCACCGCGTCAAAATTGGACGACACGGTGGTACCCGTCACATTGAAGAGCGCCGCGTTCGTTTGCTTCCCGCCCGAACCTTGCACCACCCGCGCCTCCTCCCCGGCGAGCAAGGGCCCCGCCGCGTTCTGGGAGGGACGGTTCTCGAAAAGGATGTTCTCCGCGCCGACCGCCACGGTGAACTCGCCGCCGCTGCGGAAATTGCCCGCATGGACCGGGAACCCGTTCAGGCTGATGGCGCTGTCGGAGGTAACCGTAACCGGCGTCTGCCAGGAAAGAGGCGCGGCACCGCAGGGCAGCGAAAGCGCGGCAAGGAGCAAGGTTTGGCGACGAAACTGCGAAGGACGACCGGCGTCGGGGAGCTTGGATTTCATAGGGGTTCCGCCTCTTGGGTTGGAGGCTTCAGATCCCCACGCGCCATTCGCCCGGCAAAACCTGCCAGGAAAGTTGCGATTTTTTTCGCCCCGCTGCTATCGCTCCGGCTCGCCGTCTCCGATCAGCACCTTGGCCTCGCGAACGACAATGCGGGCAAAGAGCCAGTCATACCAGTAGCCGCGTGTGCCGTCGCCGCCGGCCAGAGGCTGCGCGAACCTTTGGTCCACGGAATCCCGCGCCTGCGCGAGGTGGAGGCGGGCCCCCTTCTCGTCCCCGTTGCGCCACTCCGCCATGGCCATGATCGCTTTCACCGTCGGGTGGACCGCACTGGATGGCTCCGAGCGGTCCGCTGCCGGGCGGGCCGCTTGGATCGCCCGGACATAGTCGCCCTGACGGTAGCGCCACAGGCTGCACGGAATCGCCGCCCAACCCGCCTTCTGATCGCCGCCCAGCGAAGCGGCCCATCGCTCCGTGGTTTCGCCGAGCGGCTGCAACCGGCTCATCAGGTCGCCGCTCGGCGGCAGCAGCAGGCAGGTTTTCAGGACCCGGCACACCGCATCGCCGTTGGTCGAGTTGGCATGGGTGGCAGCGGCATCCTCGGCGAAGTGCCGGAATGCCTCGCTGTCT
>CAMLOZ010000462.1 GCA_946481625.1 uncultured Haloferula sp.
TGCAGGACGGCGGTGCGATCGCCCAGTACATCCACATGGGTGGCAAGGTCGGCGTCCTCCTCGAAGTCTCCGCCGCGAACGGCGAGACCGCCACCAAGGAAGAATTCCGCGACCTCGTGAAGGACATCACCCTCCACATCGCGGCCGCCGCCCCCAAGGGCCTCTCCCGCGAGGAAATCTCCGCCGACCAGATCGAAGCGGAGAAGAACATCTACCGCGCCCAGCTCGCCGCCGAAGGCAAGCCGGAAGCCATGATCGAGAAGATTGTCGAAGGCAAGATCGGCAAGTTCTTCTCCGAAGCCGTCCTCCTCGAGCAGGCTTTCGTGAAGGACCCGGACACCTCGATCAAGAAGCTCGTCGAAGCCAAGGGCAAGGAACTCGGCGACACCCTCGTCGTCCGCCGTTTCGTCCGCTTCGGCCTCGGCGAATAATCCCGCTCTCTCTGCTGACAACACTGGATTCACCCGAATCCCCTCCCCCTTCCGACCCAAACCCGCCTCCGCAAGGAGGCGGGTTTTTCTTTGGAGGGACTTGTGAGTTGAAACGGTCCCGAAAGCCTCGAACGAACGTGTGGCCGGGGATTTACCTAGAGGGGCCGGTTGCGCTGGAAATTTGTCTTCAAACAGTCGAATGAATCCTCTGCCCCCCGCGTCGTACGGTCATGATCTTCCATCGTTCGATCCCGATGTTTCTCTCCGCGCTGGGGCCGCTGACGGCGGCGAGCTTCCCCGTGGTACCGGCGTCTGCGCTGGTTCTGACGGTGGCGGAGGTGAAGGGCTATTGGTTACAATCGCTTGAGCGACAGCGGGTCCGACAGCGAAGCGACGCTCTGCCGGACGAGATCCGCGAAGGGCGTCACGATCTGGCCGCGAAGCTGGTGTGCCTCAGCCACAATGTGGAGGCCTGGGCCCGGCAGGGGGACGAGGAGAGGGCGCGGCAGGCGGCGGAGGAGTTGCTGAAGTTGAGGATGGAGGTGGCCGGAGGCAAAGTTTGCTAGTTTTCGGTTTTCAGGAAAGGCAAGCCGCGGGTGGCCGTGACCGGAAGGTGGTCATCCAGGACGCAGAGGGGAGGATTTAAGGAAGAAGGAGCGCGGGACGCCCGCAACTTTGGAAAGTTGCGCTACTTGGCGAGGAGGGCGGAGTAATCCTTGAGGGCTTCAGCGTAGGTGTCGGCTGTGCCAAGGGAGGGCTCGAGGCGGGAACCGGCGGCGGGCTTGCAGAAGGTAGCTTGGAGAGCGGCGAGGTCGTGGCCAAGGGCGTGGGCGGCCCGGAGGGCGGCTCCGAGACCGGCACCGTTCGCGATGGCGAAGCGCTCGACGGGGGCCTGGAAGATGTCGGCGACGAGTTGGGCGATGCCGTCGTTTTGCGAGGCACCGCCGGTGAGACGGATGAGCTCGGCCTTTTCGCCGATCCACTGGCTGTGGAGACGCATGTTGAGGAACTGGCCTTCGAGAAGGGCGCGGACCTGGGCGGGGGCGTCCCGACCGGATTCGAATTCGGGCGTGCCCTTGCGGACGGGGCCGGTGAAGTCGCGGCGCGGGGTGATCTCCGGGCCGAAGAAGGGAAGCATGCGGTTGCCGTTGTTACCCGCCGGGGTGGCGGCGAGACCGCTGCGGTCAAAGGCGGACCAGTCGAGGCCGAGGGCATCGCGGAGGGCCTCGCGGGAAAGGGAGCCGTTGCGGAAGCAGATCAGCGACATGAAGCCGCCGGCGGGATTCCCGAAGACGTGGCCGAAACCTTGGGGATCGGTAACGGCATTCTCCATGGCCGCGAAGAAGGTGTCCGAGGTGCCGAGGGAGATGACGATGGTGCCGGGGGCGGTGGCACCCATGCCGACGAGCGAGGAGGGATTGTCCCCGGTCGAGAGCACGACCTGACAGTTACTAGAGATGCCGTACTTCTGCACGAAGTAGGAGGAGACGGGCCCGGCGACGGTGGCGGAGGCCGCGGCAGCGGGAAGCTTCGCGCGGAGGCCGGGAGCGGTGGCATCGAGGAGGGTATCGTCCCAATCGAGGATCTGGAGGTTGAGGAGATTCATGCCCGCGCCATCGCCGTGATCGATGGCGATGGACTTGCCGGCGAGGATGGACCCGACGAAGGAGCTGACGAGGTGGATGACGGCGGTGCGCTCGTAGGCGGTGGGATCCTGCTTGTAGAAGCGGCGGATCTGCGGGCCGGTGAAGCGCTCGATGGCGACGGAGCCGGACAGGCGACAGACCTCGGCATTTCCACCCGCGGCGGCGGCGATCTCCGCGCACTCGGCACCGGTGGAGGTGTCCATCCAGATCGGCGCGGAGGCGCGGGTGAGGGAAGCGGGGATCTGATCGACGAGGGACTTGGCGGGATCGAGCGTGGCGAGGCGTTGCTCGAGGGTATCATCGAAGTAAGCCGAGCCGTGCTGCTGGCCGGAGCAGGCGACCGCTTCGATTTTCGAGAGGTCAAAGCCATCGGCGAGCTTGGTGAAGACGAGGTCGAGGGCTTCGATCCACATGCGGGGATCGGCATGGACCTCGCCGTTCGCCGCACCCGGGATGAAGCCGCTGGGGGAATGGTAGGCAGGAAGCGCGGAGCCGAAGTTCACGGAGACTTCCTTTACGATGGTCCCGCTGGCGGGATCGATGACGAGGGCGGAGAGCGATTGGGTCGAGGAATCGAGGCCGAGGAACATGCGGTTTAGAAACCAGAAATCCGAGACCAGAGGCTAGACGGAAACATGGCATGAGCGACGGCGGGTATGAAGGATACGACATGCCATGAAGGGAGCGGCATGCCGGCGGATGGAGCGGCGGCGCTAGAGGCCGAGTTCGGCGCGGAGGGCCTCGAATACGGGGTCGCGGGGCTTTCCCGGCGCGGGGGTCATGCGCTTTTTGCGCGGTGGCTTGGCAGCGGAGCGGGCGGGAGGAGGAGGCGGCGGTTCCGCTTGGGTAGGACGGCGTTTCATCGCTGGGAGTGGGGGTTCGCTGCGGCGGGTTCGAGCGTGGTGCTCGCGGAATCGATCCAATGCTGGATGAAGAACTTCTTCTCATCCGTGAGGAGTTTCTCGGAGCGTCCGAGGATGGGGCGGAGCGAGGTGCTCATCTGCAGGGTGACCATCAGGAAGATGCAGCTCCACACGAAGACCGGCCCGCGCGAGGTGGCACCCGTGAGGCCCACGGCGGTTTCTAGAAAGCGGAAGCCGAAGGCCAGGGCGACGAACCAAGGAATGAGAGCGAGAGCGCCCATGAAGCCGAAGGCATCCGTGGCCTGGGTGAAGATCCAGACAGCCGGCGCGAAGCTAAGGAGGAGCAGGCCCGCGAGCGCGAGCATGCCGGCCAGGGTGGTGGCGAGTTGTCCGGCCCCCGCACGCGATCCGGCGAGGCAGGAAAAGATGTAGAGGCTGGGGTAGCAGATGATTCCGGCGATGAGCAGGCCGGCGGTGATCTTGAGCGGTGCGGCCCAGAGCTGCGTGCCCATGGCGAAGCTGCCGAGGACGAGGCCGAAGGCGGCCATCGAGAGGATGGCGATGCCGATGAAGGGGAGGATCGCGCCGTTGCCGGGCTCTGCGAGGCGTCCGACGAGCCCCCTCGGACTGCGGAGGAGGGCCTCGAAGAGGGCGCGGACGTCGAGTTTGTCGGGGAGCGGCGGTTCGATGCGCGCTTGCGGGGGCTGGGGCATGTAGGGCGGCGGTAGCGGGGTATCGGGATTCATGGTCGTAGGGTACGGGGTCGTTGTTGGAAGAGGCGGCGGAGGTACGGCACGAGTAGTAGCAAGGAGAGCAGGATCAGGGCGGAG
>CAMLOZ010000463.1 GCA_946481625.1 uncultured Haloferula sp.
AGCATCCACGGCCGCGGCGATGCGGGTGACCACGCCGCCGTTTTCAAGCTGGAGACCGTTCACCGCGCCCGAATAGTCGGGGATCTCCGCGGTGCGGAGTTCGGTATCGAGGAAGGAGGCGATCTCGTGGAGGCTGGGCATGGGATCAAATATTCGGTGCCGACGAAAAGCTGGCAAGATCCGCGGGCAAGGGCGAATTCCATTCCCGCATCGCGCCCTGCCAGGAGACGGAAAGCCGGCAGGCATGCAGCGCGTGGCGCGGGAGGATCAGGCGAGAGAGGGACTCATCCGAAAGCTCGCCCGCAAATTGCTCCAGATATGGGCTGCCATCGGTGCCATAGATCTTGTCACCCACCAGCGGATGCCCGGCGTGCTCGAGATGGACCCGGATCTGGTGCATCCGCCCGGTCTCCGGGAAGCAGCGCAGGCAGGCGAAGCGGCCGAGCGCATTCGAGAAGCGCCGCTCGACCTGGAAGGCCGTGACGCAATCCCGGCCCGCCGGATCGACCGCCTGGCGCAGCCAGATCTCGCCGCCGGCGCGGATGATCGAGGCCTCGACCCGTAGCGAGATCCACTCCGGCCAGCCGTGGACGAGGGCGAGGTATTCCTTCTTCACCGCCCGCTCTTGGAACTGGAGCGAGAAATGGCGGGCCGCCGCGGCATTCTTCGCTACGAGGACGAGCCCGCTGGTCTCGCGGTCCAGCCGGGTCAGGATTGAGAGCCGGGCTCCGTTCGTCCGCTCGTAAAGGAGCAACTCCTCCAGCCCGCCGAGCAGGGTGGCCTCCACCTTGCCATTGGCCGGGTGGACGGCAAGCGGCGCGGGTTTGTCCACGACGATCCAGTCCTCCGACTCGTCGATGACGCGGAATTCGCAGACGGCGCGCACGGGGGAAGTTCCAAGGAAGAAGTTCCAAATTCCAAGTTCCAAGATCCAAGAAAGGCAGCATTCCGCCGACCGGTCAGCCGCCTCCTTGGAGTTTCGGGTGGGGGATCTGGAATTTTTCTTCCTTGGCACTTGGAACTTCTTCCTTGGAACTTCCCTCCACATGTCCGCCGACGCGCAGCACACCCTCGCCTCCCCTGCCACGCTTGAAGGAACCTCCCTGCACACCGGGGCCAAGGTCACCCTGACCCTGAAGCCTGCTCCCGTGGACCACGGTTTCAAATTCCGCCGGGTCGACCTGCCGGACCAGCCCTTCATCGATGCCGATGCCGACAAGGTGAAGACGGTCGAGCGTGCGACGACGCTCGCGGAGGGCTCGGTGAAGGTCCACACGGTGGAGCACGTGCTTTCCGCCCTGACCGGCATGGGGGTGGACAACGCGATCATCGAGATGGACGCGAACGAACCGCCGATCGGCGACGGTTCGGCCCGGCCCTTCGTCGAGCTGATCAAGAAGGCGGGTATCGCGCCGCAGGACGCCCTGCGCAAAGTCTGGGAAATCCGCGAGCCGATCCACCAGGAAAGCGGCGACGGCACCCTGATCACCATCGTGCCCAGCAAGACCTTCCGTGTCTCCGTGACCAACGTGGGGCCGGACGGACGCTTCACTCAGTACTTCTCCGCCGAGGTCACGCCGGAGACCTACGAGAAGGAAATCGCCCCGGCGCGGACCTTCGTTTACTACGAGGACGTGAAGCCCTTGCTCGACAAGGGCCTGATCAAGGGCGGCTCGCTGGAGAGCGCGATCGTGATCCGCGGCGAGCAGGTGATGACCAAGGAGCCGCTGCGCTACACGAATGAATTCGCCCGCCACAAGGCGCTCGACGTGATCGGCGACCTGATCCTGAGCGGCAAGCGGATCCTCGGCCACGTCATCGCCGTGAAGCCCGGCCACGGCCCGAACTCGAAACTCGCCGCCACGCTCAAGCGCGAGTACGCCCGCGTGCGCTCGCTGGCCGCTCCCTTCCAGCTTCCGACCGGCGAGACCGTCCTGGATATCAATGATGTCCTGAAAATCCTCCCGCACCGCTACCCCTTCCTGATGGTGGACCGGATCATCGACATGATCGGCGACACGAAGTGCACCGGCGTGAAGAACGTCACGGTGAACGAGCCCTTCTTCCCCGGCCACTTCCCCGGCCACCCGATCATGCCGGGCGTGCTCCAGCTCGAAGCGATGGCGCAAGTTTCCAGCGTGCTCATGCTCCGCAAGCCGGAAAATGCGGGGAAGATCGGCTACTTCATGAGCGCGGACAACGTGAAGTGGCGCCGCCCCGTCTTACCGGGGGACACGCTCTACATCGAATCCGAGGTCATCAAGATCCGCGGCAGCATCGGTCAGACGAAATGCCGCTGTCTGGTGAACGGTGAAGTCGCTTCCGAAGCCGAGCTGAAGTTCGCGCTGGTGGGGCAGTAGGCGTTCACACCGCCCTCGGGGCTATCCTCCCTCCCACGCCTTCATCGCGGAGGCATCGCCGACCCATGCTCCGAAGTAGGGCCACTCGGCGCCTTCTCTCCACAGGAAGACGAAAAAGGGGGCATCGTAGGCGAAGACACGGGGAAAGCTCTGGGGCGGCTCCGGCACGTCACTGAAAGGCATGGCCTCCAGTTCCACCGTGACACGCACGCGAGCGCCGCGCTCGTGCAACTCGAACTCCACCTTTTCCTCCGCACGCGCGATTTCCTGAGGTAATTCCTGGCCCTCGCGGAAGCGCAGGGCGGTGAGCCGCTCTTGGAAGTCCGCCTTCAGATCCAGCTTGAGGTACGGAACCCTGACCTCGTCCAAGCGATGGAGCGCCGGGTCGTCGTACTGCAGGTTTCCCGCCTTGTCCGGCTTCCATCTTTTGCGCCAAGTCCTCAGCCAGTGGCAGGCGGTGGTAAAGTCCTGCGCAGTGCCCGCGGGCGAGCGGTAGAGCAGCACCGTTTCCATGGCTCCCTTGCAGCTCAGTTCCAGAGCGTGACACTTCTCACTAGGGCGGTAGGCGAGCACCTTGACCTGCCTCGCGAAATCCCCGCTCGCGTCGCCCTTCACCCCGAAGAACTCGACATTGCGCGCGACCGGAGCTTCGCCAAAGGACAAGGAGATGCGGGTGGACCGGAAGAACGCCTTCTCGAACTCCACCGTGCGCTCCAGCAGGCCGAACACCGCGATCCCCCCAGGAGTTTCGTCCTCCAAGCGGAACGCAGGCTCTTTTCCGTTACTAAGAGCGGCAGCTTCGCGATTCGCTTGCTCGAGGAATTCGGGCGTCGTAGGACCCGCCCACACCCCCCAGCCCGTGGCGGGCATCACCGTGGCGGAGATCCACTCGAAGCGGTCGAGCTTTTCCATCAAAGGGTTCGGCGCCACGATCTTCTGCGGCTTGCCACCGGAAACTTCGTTGAGCCGGTCCCAGGCCGCTTGGAACAAGGGCGACCAGACGACGGTAGCCTCTGTGGGGAACTTCTCCTCCGGATGGGCAACGGCGGTGACTTCCGCTCCCAGAGGCAATGCGGCGGCAAGCGAAAGGCTTAAGAGAGAAAGCTTCATCGCACGGCAAGCCTATCGGCCTTCACGAACATCATGACCTTGCGGGTCAAATCGGTCCGGCCGTTCTGGTCTTTTGGTGAAAGAACTGCCGCCAGTGAATAGACACCGCCGCGGAGAGCCAGAGAAGTAGTGGTGCGGATCGTGTAAATTTCGGGCATCTCGACCCGGATTACACTTCCGAATTCATCCTTCCGCTCCTGCCAAAGGGTCCGGCCAGTCTGCCACGAGAGGTCGGGCGCGAAGCGAAGATCGATGATTTTCCCCGACTCGTCCAAAGTCGGCTCGATCTCCAAGGTCGA
>CAMLOZ010000464.1 GCA_946481625.1 uncultured Haloferula sp.
ATGCCCAGGGGCGCTTCCGCATCGACGGCCTGCCCGCGGGCGATTTCATCGCGGAAGCCTCCGCGCTGAATTACACCGCCGTTACGATGGGCGTGAGCCCGAATCCTTCCGGGCCGGTTGAGTTGCGCTTCGGCCTCAAGATCAAGCCCGCCGAGAGCGGCACCGAGGAGTACCAACTGGAAGAGGAAACCGTCAGCATCGAGTACAACGAGAACTCGCAGGGCGACTTCAATCTCACGCTTGCCACCGAAGCGCCTTCGATCACGTCGGGCGTGAATCGCGACGATTTCGAGAAGACCGCCGTGAGCGATGCCGGCGAGGCGATCGGGAAGGTTTCCGGCGCGAATATCGTCGATGGGAAATACGCCGTCGTGCGTGGCCTCGCGGACCGCTACGTGACCACCATGTTCAATGGCGCGCAGGTCGCTTCGGCGGATCCTTCGCGGAAGGCGATCCAGCTCGACCTCTTCCCCACCAGCGTCATCGAGTCGATCGGCGTCGACAAAACCTACTCGCCCTGGCTGCCCGCGGACTTCGGCGGCGGCGCGATCAACATCGCCACGCGCGCCTTCCCTACCGAGAGGATCCTCGAATTCAAGGCCGAGATCGAATACAACGACGCACTGGAGGACACGATGTATGTCCATCCGAACCGCGATCTTGGATTCTTCGGAGACGTGACCCACACCATGCCGCCCACGCTGGAGGGGAACGGCGACTTCCTCGATCCGTCCAATACATCGTCCGGCCAGCTTGACCGGCGCTGGTCCGCGCTTCACCGCTCGCAGAGTTTGCTCCCGGTGGCGGACGATGCCGAGATGGGCCACTCCTACGGCCTGACCTACGGTGAGACCTTCGACCTCGGACGCGGCAACCGCTTCGGCCTGATGACCGCCTTCGCGCAATCTTCCGGCGACGAGTCGAACTCCGGCGAGAGCATCCACAATCCCGTGCGCGATTATCTCCGCGACGAGTACACGCGCAGCGTCGAGTGGTCCGCCTTCGTTTCCGGCGCACTCGAACTCGGCGAGAATCACGTCGTTTCCGCCACCTACTTCAGGAAGCACATCGCGGAGGACACCACCGCGCTTTCGAGCAACATCGTGCAGGACAGCGAGAGTCTCCGCTACGGCGCGCTCGCCGGATCTTCCGAAATCGATATCTCGGACATCTTCGGCGGCGATGCCGTTTACTACGGCGAGTCCTGGGATATCGAGACGACCCTGCGGGATCTCGACATCTTCCAGTTCCGCGGTGAGCACACGCTCTGGGACCGCGGGCCGAAGCTGGAATGGAACATCACCACCAGCGGCGCGGAGGAGAACCGGCCGTACTCCACTCACTTTGAATATGGCGTGCTGGATTTCTCGCAGCGCGCGCTCCAGCCCTACATCGAGCAGGCCTACGACGCGCTCGATGCCGTGGCCCGCGACGTGGCCCCCATCTTCGGTGCGGATCCCGAGACCGCGACCTGGCTCGGCTTGCGCCAGCAGGTGGTGGACCTGATCGGCGAGGATGCAACCGCCGCGATCGAAGACCAGAACGGCCTTCCGAAAGTCCGCCAAGGCGGTCCGCTGCGGCTTCCGACGGTTGTCCACGGTCCGTACGTCGGCACGCGCGATGGCAGCCAGGTCAGCAGCCGCCGAAGCGAGCGTACGCTGGAAGACGCGAGCGAGCAGCAGGTGAATCTCACCTTCCCTTTCTACTTCGACGACTCGGACGACCGCCTGATCGAGTTGAAGGTCGGTGCCCGCCACTTCAGCAAGGAGCGTGAGACCCGCACCCGGCTCTACGACATGTATCTGCGCAGCGATGGCGGCAGCGGCTCGGGCTTCACGCCGGATTTCCTCACGCAGGTTTCCCCGGACGGCCGCACCTGGGGCCAGGTCTTTGCGGAGAATCCGGATCTGCTGGTGCAATACTTCAACGGCACTCTCCAGGGCGGTCCCTATTACCAGAACGCGCTCAACACCCGTGGCGTGGAGAACGTGCTCACCGAACTGGAGCAACGCGCCTTCTACGCGAACCTGCGTTTCCAGTGGGACAAGGCCTTCATCACCGGCGGCGTGCGCCAGGAGACGGAGGACTACACCATCGACGTCCTGCCCAATCCGGAATCCGCCTTCGACGACGATGAGATCGCCGCCTTCGGTTGGGAACGCCGCGAGAGCCAGGACGACCTGCTGCCATCCTTCGCGGCGGGGAATTCTTTCTTCGGCGACAAACTGCAGGTCCTCGGCGCCTGGTCGGAGACGATCGCGCGTCCGACCTTCTGGGAGTTCGTGCCGACCGTCAGCGTGGACCAGACCACCGGCATCTCGCGCCGCGGCAATAGCACGCTCTTCCGCACCGACATCACGAACACCGATCTCTCCTTCACCTTCCTGCCGAACGATCGCATGACGCTGCGCACCGGCTTCTTCCACAAGAACCTCACGCGCCCCCTGGTCACCTTCTACGAACCGACTTCGAGCGGCGTGGAAATCCTCTACAAGGATGCCTACATCGATCCCGCCACCGGGGCGGCCACCGATTATACCGCCACCATCAGCGGCGTCGAGCTCGAGGGCGAGTTCAACGAGCTCGGTCCCTTCAGCCTGAAGGGCAACTTCACTTACATCGATGCCCAGTTGAGCTACTTCTACGAGGTCGACGGCAAGCCCGAGGAGGTCACCAGCCAGCTCCCCTATCAGCCGCAGGTGATCCTCAATGGAACGCTGAGCCACGTTTACGAGCCCTGGGATCTCACCACCAGCCTGGTGCTGAACTACACCGGCGGCTATCCCGTCATCCTCAAGCGCCGCGCGAACGACTCGGAAGTCACGCGGGAGGCGCTCACGACCCTCGACCTCGTGCTCAGCAAGGAGATCGAGCGCGATGGCGTGGATTTCACCATCGGCTTCGGCGTGAAGAACCTGCTCTCCACGGAGGACAAGTATCTCTACGAGGGAAGATCCTACAGCCAGGACTTCACGGGGCGCTCGTACTGGCTCGAGGCAAAGGCGCGATTCTGACCCCGGTAGGGCGGACCGGCCCGGTCCGCCGACTTTCGCGGCAACAAGCCGCATCGTCCGATCTCACATCCATGGGATGCGGCCCGGTCAGTCAGCCGCGGCGCGGCGGGTCACCTCGCCCAACCTTTGGGAGGAAGTGACGCATTCGTCACCGCGAAGGCTAAACCTGACGCTTTCGTCACCCAAGGAGATGTGACGCTGCCTTCCGCGGTGCCGATAGACGGGATGCATTCCAGCAATGCCAATCCCATGAAACCACCTCGCCTCACACTCCCCAAACACTGGCTGACCGTCCTCCTCGGTTTCGGCCTTGCGGCAAGCCAGGGCCATGCGGCCCAAATCGGCGTCTTCACCGATGCCGACTTGACCGAGCTCGATCCCGTTCTCGGCGTGCGCGTGTTGAAGTCCTCCCAGACCTGGACCGCGGATAACCAGTACATTCTCACCGACCGTATCTTCATCAAGGACGGCCAGACGCTTACCATTGAACCGGGCACGAAGATCTACGGGTCCGTCAATGAGAACGGCGCAGGCAAGGCCGACGACAGCGTGGGCGCGTTGATTGCCTGCCGCGGCGGCCGGTTGATCGCGGACGGCACCGCTGCCAACCCGATCGTTTTCACCTCCATCCGCGAGCTCGAAGTCGAGACCGGCGTGGATTCCGCGTTTGATCCCGACACGAATGTCGGCCCCGCACCGACGGCGGCCCAGGGCGGCCAGTGGGGCGGCGTGATCCTGCTCGGCAA
>CAMLOZ010000465.1 GCA_946481625.1 uncultured Haloferula sp.
TCCTTGTCGCCCATCTGCTCGTGGATAAGGCCCTTCTCGTAGAGGACTTCCTTCTTGGTATTGTCCATGCCGTGAAGGTCGGCGAGCGCGTCGGCGAGCTGCTTGGATGCCATGTCGAGCATCCCCTTGGCCTTGAAGGTCATGCCGAGCAGAAGCAGCACCTTGGACTGGATGTGCGGGTTCCGCTTGGCCTGCTGGAGGTGCGGGATCGCGCTGCTATAGTCGCCGGCGTTGAAATAGGCTTGGCCGAGTTCGTAGCGCGAGATCGGGTCGGTCGGGTTGATCTCGACGCGGCGCTTGGCTTCTTCCACCGCCTCGGCGATGCGGGCCGCCTTGCGCTCGGCAAGCATCGCCTGCACTTCAGGGTCATCGGGATTCGACTTTGCGCGTTCTTCCAGCGCTTTCATGTGCGCATCGGCCACCTTGTCCTTCATGTGGCCGGCTTTAGTCTGCAGGGCGACGTCGCCATTGCTCAAAGAGAAGCCCCAGGAATAGAACGTGAAAGCGTTCTCCCAGTCTTCAAGCTGCTCGAAAATCCCGGCGAGGTCCTTGACGACTGCAAGCTGGTTCGGATCCTCGTTGTAGCGCATGATGAGCCGGTCGCGGCGGTCTTCCAACTGATCCTTGGTCAGACCGGACTTGCTGGCCTCGTCGAGAGCGGCGGCCTCACCCTTGTTGCGCTGGAGGTCGGCCATCTTGGCCGTCTCGCTCCAGCCTCCCGATTTCATGGAAGCACGGGCGGTGCAGTCCTTCTCGCCCTTGATCGCCGCGGAATCGGTCGGGTGATGCTTGATGATGTCGCGATACACATCGGCGGCCTTCTGCGGCTCGTCGCGGGTCAGATAGTAGTCCGCGAGCTTGTGCATCAGCTTCGAGTGCTCGGGATGACCCTGACGGACCGTCTCCAGTGCGAAGGCCGCGCTATCGGGCAGCGCCATCGCATTGAACGCTTCGAACAGAAGGTCGTTCGCCTCCGGATTGAAGGGATCTTTCTCAAGCTCCGCTTCGATCATCGGGATCGCGGCGGCGGGATCCTTCTTAACCTGGCTGGCGACCTTCATCAGGCCCATCCCGCCGGTTTTGATGCCGAACACCGAGGCACCTTTCTTTGGCCCCCCTTGGACGATGCTCTCGCACTTGCGGAGGACCTTTCGTCCGTCGAGGAAGGCCGGAGCGTCCTTGAGGACGGGCTGGAGGAGCTTGACGGCGTAACCGTGATTGTTCGTCTGGACAGCGCTGAGGGCCTTGAGCCAGAGCGCCTTCACGTTCGGTGCGAGTTCCGCTTCGGTGATTTCGGGCATGGAGCGAAAGTGGATGGTTTTTTGTGAAAGAACCGGGGTTTGCGTAAACCGGCGGACCTAAGTGAAGCCCGATGCGCGGCCTTGGCAAGCCCCGGAATGAGAAGTGCCGCAGAATCGGCTTCTGCGACACTCTCTAGACTTGCGATGTAAATACCGGGGGACTCAGCGGTTCTTCACGAAGCCCTTTTTCGGGCGGCTGCTGGCCTTCCGCGGGGCCGGAGCCTCCTCAACCACGGCCGATTCGGTCACGACCGCATTCTTCCCCTTGGTCTCGACCACGGTTTCCTTGGTCGGCAGGACCCCGGGACCCTCGATGAAAGCGCGGTTTTCGTCGTCGATCTTGTAGCGGGCATCCATGTCCGCCTGAGCGTCATAGAGCGTCGAGTTGTCATTGACGATTTTCGGTTGGATGAAGATCAGCAGTTCCTCCCGATCCTTGCCATTCGTATTGGTGCCGAAAAGACCGCCGATCCATGGGATCTGGCTCAGGATCGGAATCCCCGACTTGTTCTTCGTGTCGCGGGTGGTGATCAGGCCGCCGAGCACGATCGTCTCGTTATTCGGCACGGTCACCGTGGTCACGAGCTCGCGGGTCGCAATGGTGGGAACGTCCCCGATGCTCTCGATGAACTGGCTCCCGAGCACTTCGTCGTTGAGCAGGTAGATCTGCAGCGTGACCTCGTCCGCCGAGTTGACCAAGGGAATCACCTCCAGCGAGAGCACGACATCGCGGTATTCGATGTTGGTGCTCTGACCGGTGGTGCCGCTGTTGAAGCTGTTGGTCGGGACGGCGATCTGTTGACCGCTCTTGATCACGCCCTTCTGGTTGTTGGCCATGAACACCGTCGGTCGGGAGATCACGTTGAACCGGTTCGAGGACTGGAGCGCCTCCAGGTAGACATTCATGTGCGGCCCGATCCGGCCATAGATGCCGAGACCGGCGGTGGCGGCGAGATCGCCGGGATCGAAGGTGCTGCCATCCAGCGGAATGAGCGGGCCGGCACCGCTGCCACCGCGACCGCCGATCACGTTGTCGCCGCGGGTCTCTACGGTGCGGAGGTAATCCACGCCGTAGTTCAAGTCCTTGCCGAGCGAGAGCTGGCCGAAGACACAGGAAATCATGACCTGCTCCGCCTTCACGTCGATTTCGTCGAGAAGCTTGGTGACGATCTCCAAACTGGCCGGCGGTCCCTGGATCACGATCGAGTTGGTGATGTTGTCCGCCACAAGCAAGGTGCGGCCCACCAGGAGGGATTCCGGAGCGCTATTGACTTCCGGTTCACCGAGGCTGCTGCCCGTGGAACCGCCGCCGCCGATGCCGCCGCCGCCGATGCCGCCGCCGCCGGAGGAGCCACCTCCGCCGAAGGAACTGTTGCTCCCCGTGCTGCCACCCGCGGTGCTGCGTCCCGAACCCGTGGTGCGGGAGTTGCCCCCGCCCGTGCCGCCGCCGAAGTTGGCCCCGCGCGCCGAACCTGTCGCTCCGGCACCGCCGCCGCCGCCACCGGCCGTGCCGCTGGCTGCATTGCCGCTGAAGGCGCGCTGGAGCGCTTGTTCCGCCACCGGCAGGAAATCCGCCACGGCCAGGAACTTCAGCTTCCGGCGCAGGAAATTCTTCTGGTCGGTCGGCGAGTCGAAGCCCCGCACCAGCGTCTCCACGAAGAGGATATCGACCGGACGACCCATCGCGAAGATCTCGTTGGTGCGTGTGGCCGGGACAATCTGGATCGGAATATCCTCACCCGCACTCCCGCCGCCGTCCGCGCCGGTTGCACTTGCCACCGGATTCACCAAGGGGGTGCCTTGAGGCGTCGTCGGGGCCGCTCCGCTCGAGACACGCTGGGTCCCCGCCGTGCGCTGCTGCTGCTGCTGGGTGTTCAGGATCTCGTTGAGGGTCTCGGACAGCTCCTGGACATCGGCGTACTGGACCTTGATGAAACGTGTCGCCACCTGCTGCGACGGCACATCGATCTCCTGCTGGAGCTGGATCAAGCGGCGGATCAGGGAAGAGCTTTCCGTGATGACGATCGAAGACGCGTTCGGGACAGCCGCGATCGAACCGTAGCTACCGAGCTGCCTCACAACCGCGGTGAAGGTGCGCTCCATCTCCTGCGGCTTGATGTACTTGAGCGGCATCACGTAGGTGACCACCTGCTCGCCCTCCGGCAAGTCGGCCGGATCCGTGATCGTTTGCAGCGGCTGGCTGGTCGCGTTCGCCGGCGACTGCGAGTAGATCAGGCGATCATGGTTTTCGCCGGTCGGCACGAACACGAAGCCTTCCAAGAGCGCCGCCTCCTTGAGCAAACGTGCGGCCTCCCCGTAGGTGATCGGACCTCGCTGGACAAACCGGAACTCCGCGGTCAGCGCGGCATTGCTCACCGTCACGCGGCGCCCCGTGATCTCGGAATACAAATCCGCAAGGCGCTGGCCGTCGATCTTCGGCTCGATGTAACCTGCCTGCT
>CAMLOZ010000466.1 GCA_946481625.1 uncultured Haloferula sp.
CACGAACAGCGGCGTCACTTTGCCGGCCCTGACGGCGAGCAAGGTCGCAGTGGCCGACTTCGACGGCGATTCGGACATCGATTTCATGCTGTCCGCCGTCGAAATCTGGAGTGCGGAGCTGCCGATCCGCCGGTTCTTCCGCAACGATCTTCCCGCTTCGACCACGACTCCGACAGCTCCGACCACGACTCCGACAGCTCCGACCAACCTTTCGGTGCAGCTCGTCGGCAACCGCACAACCCTCCGCTGGACCGCTGTTGGCCCCTTCCTTTCGTCCAACGTCCGGGTCGGCACCCAGCCGGGAGGTTGCGATGTCATGAGCCCGCTCAGCAATCCTGCGGGCCGCCGCTTGGTGCCAGCCATGGGCAACGCCCAGCTCTCGTCCCAGTGGTATTTGGCCGGGCTGAAGCCAGGCACCTACTACTGGAGCGTGCAGTCGGTGGACGCGGCTTTCCGCGGTTCTCCTTTTGCGGAGGAGATGACCTTTGTCGTCCCGGAAACCGCCACCTTCCCGACGCCGCCGGAGATAACGGAATTGCCCCACCTTTTCACGACGGAGGATACGGGAAGCCGTTCGAGCTCGTTCCAGATCGGCCCCGCTTCTTCGCTACCCGATCTGACGGTCACGGCGTTATCCAGCAATCTCCTGCTGGCTCCGTTGAGCACGATCTCGTTCGCCGGGGAAGGCACGAACCGGACCCTGACCTTCACTCCGGCAGCCGATCAATCAGGCACCTCGCTGATCACGGTCCGCGTGACCGACGCGGCCGGGCAATCCGCCAGCTCGTCCTTCCTGCTGACCGTCGATCCGGTGAACGATGCTCCCCAACTGGCCCCCATACCCAATCAAACCACCCATCTGGGATTCCCTTCGTTGATCGTCCCCTTCGATCTGTTGGACGTGGACTCGACCCCGTCCGTCACCGCTTTTTCATCCAATCCGGACATCGTGGGGGCGACCGGCATCGAGTTCATCCAGACTTCGCCGACCAACCGCGCGCTCCGGATCACCACGCCCGCAAATGTCACCGGCTCGGCCATAATCACCGTGACGGCGGCCGATGAAGCCGCCTCCACCTCGGTCCAATTCGTCGTTTCAGCGCTTCCGCCCCTTTTCGTGCCGGGTGAAACCAGTCTGGATTCGTCCTCCTCGGGATCGCTCAAGGCCGCCGATTTTGACGCGGATGGAAAACTGGACCTCCTGCTTCTCGATGCGGATCGCGACAAGCTGTTCCTGTCCCGAAACCTCGGGGGAAGCCGATTCGCCGTTCCCGGGCAACCCTTCACCATCTCGGCATTCGCCCACACGACTACTTTGGCCGACCGTGACGATGACGGCGACATCGATATTGTGGTATCGGGGGGCGGGCTTCCGTCGTTCGCCCTCCGGAACGACGGTGGCAACGTCTTCACACGGATTTTCAGCGCGGGGAGTCTGGGACCGGTGCTGGATGCCGGCGCGGTCGGAGACTGGGGCGACGTGGATAACGACGGTGATCCAGATTTGGTGTATTCGCTGACCGGCAACAACGAGATGGGCCTCTTGCTCAACGAGGGGGGCCAATTCACACAGTCGAAAATACTGCCAAGGGCTTCGGGCCAAGTGGCACTGGGCGACTTCGATGCGGACGGCATTCTGGATGTCGCACTGTCCGGAACCTATGCGCAGGGGAGGGTGACCAATTCGGTGTTTCGCGGAATGGGAGGAGGCGTTTTCTTGCCCTCGACCATTCCGCTCGACCAAGCCGCCAGCGGACCGATCGGTTGGGCAGACATCGATTCCGACGGTCGGTTGGACCTGTGGCATCTCCAGGCGATCACGGCGGACCGGCGGCTCCTGATCTACCGAGGCCTGCCCGACCAAGGACTTGCCGCTCCTGCCGTCATCCCTCTGGCCGTGGTGAACTACAACGAATTCCACTGGGCGGACTTCGACGGCGACGGCGATCTCGATTTCGCCACCGAGGTGTATTTGGACTCGATCCATCCGAGATTTGAAACTTCGGAGAACAAGGGGCTGGCCCTCTTCCGGAACGTCGGCGGCCTAGCCTTCGCTCCCATCGGACAGGTCGATCTATCGGCTGCCGCCAGATACATGAGCGTTGGGGACTTCGACGGCGACGGCACCGTGGATTTGACAGCGCACCAGAACGGTTCCCGGGTCGGAACGCTCCTGAACCGGATGAGCGCGCCCAACCCGCCGCCCGGGGCCCCGCATGGCCTCAAAGCCGAGGTGGATGGCAGTTCAGTCCGCCTGTCATGGAACCGGGCCATGGATTTCAACCAGCCGAATGGCCTGACCTACAATGTTCGCGTGGGCACCCGGCCCAATTCCGGAGACGTTCTCCAATCCCTTTCCCTGACCAATGGCTCCCGGCTGCTGGCCGACTTCGGCAACGCCGGAGTCCGGACCAATGCCTTCCTCACCAATCTGGTCGGCGAGACGTTCTATTGGTCCGTCCAAGCGGTGGACAATGGCTTCATCGGAGGCCCCTTCGCCCAGGAGCAGAGCTTCGTCCTCGATCTCCCGGGCAACGAACCGCCTTCCATCGGCGAAGTTTCGGATCGGACGATCGCGGAAGATTCGTCGGTCTTGATCCCGTTCACCGTCGTCGATGACCGGACCCCTCCGGACAAGCTCCGACTCAGGGCGTTTGCGGACGATCCATTCCTCATGCCGTCGGCCGAACTGGTCCTGGGAGGCAGCGGCACAAACCGGACGCTGACGATTCGACCGAGTCGGGAACGCGCCGGGACCACGGCGATCACCATCGAGGTCACGGATGCCGTGGGTTTCCGGACGGTCCGCACGTTTCTCGTTACGGTAACGCCGGTCAACGATCCTCCGATCGGGCAAGACCAGGTGCTCATCCTCGCGGAGGATTCCAGTCTCACGTTCGGAATCCTCGCCTCGGATACAGAAGGAGATTCCCTTTCCTACGAACTCGTTTCAGGTCCGCGTTACGGCCGTCTCGGCGGGACCCCGCCTCAACTGACCTATTGGCCGGTGGCCGATTTCTTCGGCAACGACGCGTGCGTGTTCCGCATCATCGACGCAAACGGCGGGACAGCCACCGAACGGATCACGTTCGTGGTGACGCCCGTTCCCGAAGCGTCGGATCCCCGGATGTCCGTGCGGTTCCTTTCCGACCGGACTCCCGTGTTGAAGCTGAATGGCGAACCGTTCCAGGACTACGTCATCGAAACGTCCGAGGACCTACGCACCTGGACACCCCTGGAAACCTTCTTCAGCGAAGACGGTGTCGTCGAGTTCATCGGCACATTGCCGAGCCCGGGTTTGAGCCGCTTCTATCGGGCCCGTTCGGACTGACCAGGAACCATGCAGCAGAAACAACGGGTGAGGGCGGCATACGCCTTGTTAGGACGGCGATTCCAGCCTGTCCCCGAAGTCTCGGTGGAGTCGCCGAACGGTGTGTCTCGAGGACGAGATGGAAATCTTCGGATTTTCCACGCTCCACGGATCAGGATAAAAGCCTAACCTACTTTCGACTGCATCGTTCCGGCTGAGGCTGGACCAGCGCCACTTGCCGCTCGGCAACCCGGTGTTCCACGGCCAGTCTTTCCGGGTGAATCCGCCCTCGCTGTCCCGTCGCCGGTTCGGAAAAATCATGCTCGGTTCCGTCGCCGGTTTGGCGAGCGGATGTTGGTCGCCCCCAAACGGGTCCCGGTCGGTCGTCGTCTCCGAATCGGCCCGGCCCAAACTCCCCAGCGGCGTCATGTCGGGCGATGTCACGGGCG
>CAMLOZ010000467.1 GCA_946481625.1 uncultured Haloferula sp.
GAGAAATCTCTTGCCGTACCCGCATTTCGTATCGGATGTAAATACCGCGTTAATTGCAGGTTGCTGCTCTTGCCGCGTCGCTTCCCTCCCGGAATTGCCCCTGTCTTCTGAACCCAGAGGCGGGGGCGCAAACCCAAAATCCACCGGGAGAAAGAAGCGGCCGGCAAGGGCGGGCAATTGTAACAGCCCTTTGAATCTCCAGTGATTCCGGGCGTTGACGCGAAAGAGCCCGTCCCGCTCTTGCCAGCCCCAGCCTCCGACCCTATGGGGCTTCCGACATGGCCACTTACCGCGTGCTTGTTTCGGATCCGATTTCGGATAAAGGCGTCGAAGCCCTCGCTGCCGCCCCGCAAATCTCCGTCGATGTGAATACCGGCCTCAAGCCGGACGAACTGCTCGAGATCATCGGCAACTACCACGGCCTCGTCGTCCGCTCCGAAACCAAGGTCACCGCCGAGGTGCTCGCGGCAGCCACGAACCTCAAGGCCATCGGCCGCGCCGGCGTGGGCGTCGACAACATCGACCGCAAGGCCGCCACCGACCACGGCGTGATCGTGATGAACACGCCCACCGGCAACACGATCTCCACCGCCGAGCATGCTTTCACCCTGATGCTCAGCGCGGCGCGCAACGTGGCACCCGCCCACGCCGCCGTGCTCAAGGGCGATTTCAAGGCCGCCCGCAAGGCCTACCAAGGCATCGAGCTGAATACCAAGCGCTTGGCCATCCTCGGCATGGGCCGGATCGGGACGGAGTTTGCGAAGCGCGCCCAAGCATTCAACATGCACGTGGTGGCGTATGATCCCTTTCTCACCCAGGCCCGGGCAGATGAACTGAAGGTCGAGCTTGCCGCCACTCCCGATCAGGCCCTGAAGGGTGCCGATGTGGTGACCCTGCACGTGCCGCTCACCGCGGACACCAACCACATCCTCAATGCCGAGCGGCTGGCCCTGATGAACAAGGGTGCCCTCGTGGTGAACTGCGCCCGCGGCGGCCTCATCGACGAGGAAGCGCTGAAAGCCGCCATCGACTCCGGTCACATTGCCGGCTGCGCCCTCGACGTGTTCGAGGTGGAGCCCCCCCCGAACGACCATCCGCTTTTCGCCCTCAACAAGCACGTGGTTCTCACCCCTCACCTCGGTGCTTCCACCAACGAGGCGCAGGAAAACGTCGGAATCCAGGTCGCCGAGCAGCTCCGCGATTTCTTCGTCACGGGCGAGATCCGCAACGCCATCAACATGCCGTCGCTCGATGCCGCGGCACTGGCGGCGGTGGGTCCCTACCTCGATCTCGCCGGCGCCCTCGGCAAGCTCCTCGCCAAGCTCGGCCCGGAAAACCCTGATTCGCTCCGCGTTTCCTATCACGGCGAACTCGCGAAAAAGGACACCGGTTTGGTCTCCCGCACCGCGCTCACCGCCCTGCTGGAAGCCTCGCGCCCCGACGGACAGGTCAATATCGTCAACGCGCCCGCCATCGCCGCCCAGCTCGGCCTCGACCTCACCGAGTCGACGATCAGCGCGAAGACGGAATTCAACGAACTGGTGGTCGCGGAACTCAGGAAAGGCGAAGCCCGCTACCGGGTCGCCGGCACCATCATCGGCCGTTCGCCGCGGATCGTGGAAATCGACCGGCTCTATGTGGACTGTAACATCTCCGGCCGCTTCCTCTTCGTCGAAAACGACGACCGCCCCGGCATCGTCGGCGTGGTCGGCACCGCCCTCGGCAACGCGGGCGTGAACATCGCGAACATGGACCTCAGCCGCACCGCCGACCGCACCCGCGCCCTGACCGTCATCGAGGTGGATTCCGAACCCCCTGTCACGCTGCTGGACCAGCTTCGCAGTACCCCTGGCATCCTGCGCGTTCTCACCCTCGAACTCTAAAATTCCAAGATTCAAACCCTAAGATCCAAAAAGAAGGCAGGGTGGATTCATTGTCACTACCTTCCTTTTTGGAACTTGGATTTTAGGGTTTAGAACTTCTCGGTTTACTCACTTTCCCGTTGCCAACCCTGCAATCGCGTTCCTAGGCTACCCGCAGCACATGAAAAAACTCGCCGTTATCGCCACTGCCATGCTCGCCCTCGGCGGCGTTGCTTCCGCCGACATCCAGGCTCCTCCGGGACACGCCTACACGGCCACCCGCAAGCTGGGTCGCGGTCTTGGCAACATCCTCTACGGCTTCATGGAGATCCCCGAGCAGATCGTCCGCAAGACCGATGATCACGGCCGCAAGGCTGGCTGGTCCTACGGTGCGGTCGATGGCACCAGCCGCGCCCTGAAGCGCCTCGGCTACGGCTTCTATGAAGTCTTCACCTTCACCTGCCCGACCTACCGCGGCACTTTCAAGCCGCCCTACGAGCGCTGCGGTGAAGATGGCCGTATCGAAATGAACCCGACCGACGGCCTCTCCGAATTCCCGCCGGAACTCGGTTTCGAGACCTACTTCTCTCACACGCGCTCACAGCGCTGGTAAGCGGAAGGACGACATTTACGCGGGATTTACCGATTTCGCGGAAAAGTCACCAAGCCTTCATCGTTCTTCATCCTGGCAGCGGCTATCCCCGCTGCCGGGATTTTTTTGCGACACTTTTTGGGGTTTCGAACGTTTTGGGAGGGAGCATTTCCGACGAAGCGACCGCCTGCCCGGATATCACTGTCACATTTTCTCCTTCAGAAACGAATTTCCAATAAATCGACTGCCCGCGAGTCTATCCCGATATACGCGCACTCCTCCGACTTCCGCCATGTCTCTTCCCCTGCCCGCAGCCATATCCTGTCTTGCCTTGCTCGCCGCAGTTGCCGGTCAAACCCGGGCGGAAAGTCGTGACTGGAAGAGCGCCGATGGCTCTCAATCCTTCACCGGAGAATATGTCTCCCACACCAACACGAAGGTCACCATCCGTCGCGCCGATGGCAAGGTCTTCACCCTCGACCTCGACCGCCTGAACGATGCGGACAAAATCTGGCTGACCGGCAAGCCGGCGGAATCCGCGGCCGCCGACGCCGGAGAAGAGGCGCCCGCCGAATCCGATCCCAAGGCGGTCTTCGACACGCTTTGCCTCGGCGACAAGCGCGAGGTGGTGACCAAAAAGCTCAAGGAGAGCAAGCTGGTCGAATCGACCATGGACGAAGTGTTGATGGGCCGCGTCGGTCTCAACGGCATCTATCGGACCCGCAAGCAGATCGGTGGTCTCCACTGCGAACTCTACTTCGACTGGACCGGCACGGACACGCTCAAGGAAGTTTCCCTGCAGACCCAAGCGGTGCCGAAGAACGTCTATGTCAACCGCTTGAAGGCGACCTGGGAAGAGCTGGCCGAATTGCTTACCGCGCTCCATGGCAAGCCGATCCAAGCCGGGGCCTTCCCCGGTCCCGAATCGTTGCAAAAGGGCGTGCTGGTTCCCTCCCATCTCTGGAAACTTCCCAACGGCGGCTCCGCCCTGCTCGGAACCTCCCTGGAGGGTGATACCGTGATGCTCGTCGTCCGCTTCACCACCCAGAAGATCCGCCCGGTAGCGCTTCCTTGAGCAGCGCCTTCCGTCTCGATTCCCACGGGCCACCACCAGGCGCAGCCCGCGGGTCAGCATACCCGTCGCCGAGCAGGCACAACCGGTGTGTCGATCATGTCGAAGGCGCGGCGCTTTGTCACTCCGGTGCGGGCGCCGGGGGCATGCGAGTCGCCTCCCTCCTGCGGGCCCCTGCGGAGCGCTTGTCGTCTCAGAACCGCATGAAGAAATCCCAGGTCTCCTTGGCGA
>CAMLOZ010000468.1 GCA_946481625.1 uncultured Haloferula sp.
CATGCGGGTGCGGGTGCTGCAGGGGGAGCGGGAGATGGCGCGGGACAATTGGGAGCTGGGGAAATTCGAGGTGGGATTCGAGCCGGCGCCGAAGGGTCAGGCGCGGGTGGGGGTGCAATTCCGGATCGACGAGAACGGGATCCTGGAGGTGCTGGCGCGGGATGTGGCGACGGGGAGGGATACGGTGGTGGAGATCCGGAACGCGGCGGTGGATGTGGACGATGCGGCGGTGGAGCAGATGGTGGGGGAGTCGGTGGAGCATGCCTTCGAGGACATGGCGGAGCGGGTCTTCACGGAGGCGCGCTTGAAGGCGGAGGAGCTTTTGCCGGCGGTGGAGGCCGCGCTGGGGATGGCGGGGGATGTGGTGTCGGTGGAGGAGAAGAGGGAGATCGAGGAGGCGGCGGAGGGGGTGCGGAAGGCGCTGGCGGAGGGGGCGGCGAATCCGCTGAAGGCGGCGGTGCAGCGGCTGGATGCGGCGACGGAGGCGCTGGCGGCGGTGCTGGTGGAGAGGGCGATGGAGGCCGCCTTGGAAAGGCGAAGCACCCATTACTAAATTCTAATTTCCAAAGGGAGTGCGGCTGCGCCGGGAGAGAAGGCAGAAGGTGAATCGCCAAGACGCGAGGGGCGCAAGTTGCAGGGTCTTTGAAGTTGGACGGGATCACTGGATTTGGATGGAACGAACCGCGGAGACGCGGAGGCCGCAGAGGGGGACGCGGAGAGGAAGGAAGCGAACATCGAAGGTCCCAGATCGAGCGTCGAAGGGGCGTTGGCGTGTGAGCGGGGCCTCGTGCCTAAGGCGGGATAGGGCTTTTGGGGGTGCATTGGCCCAGCCGGAAGGACCGAGTCCTTCCGCTACTTTTTGAGGCTTGCCGGGGTGGGCGGTTCGGGGGAAGGTCGCGGGGTCCGCAGGGAACAAAAGCACGAGTAGCTCAGCGGTAGAGCGTCCCGCTTACACCGGGATGGTCGGCGGTTCGATCCCGTCCTCGTGTACCATCCCTGGACCACCCCTTCGGGTGGAAGTTCCAAGTTCCAAACTCTAAGATCCAAGGGAGGAAGAAGGCGGAAGGTCCGAGAAAGATAGGATCACCTTTCGTGGCGGGAGGACTCTCTCGTGCTTTCGCCAGCCGCCGCGGCAGCGCCACTTCGATTGATGATTGGTGGATTGGTGATTGATGATTGGCTGCTTCAGCCGCCAGCGAGGGCTTGCGGGCGGGGGCTTGCGGTGCTTCCCTCCCGGCCCCGACATGCATTTGCGTTTCACCGAAGACGAGCTCGATACCCTGGTGGAGATGGTCAGCCTGGCCGCGGAGGTGGCTTCGTGGAACGAACGGCCCGGCTCGGAGGAGGGGGTGGCGGCCTATGAGGCGCTGGAGGAGAAGGTGCTGGAGAAGGCGAAGCATGCGGGCCACGGGGACCACATCGGCTTCGACGAGGAGAAGCAGCGGCATCACCTGACGCCGGAGTATCAGGACGGGTCCTTTTACCAGCAGTGCTACGATGAGTTTCGCAACGAGGTCTTCTGGGAAGAGCTGGTGATCCGCCTGGCGGACCGGGATCTGGCGCGGGCGATCGGGATGCCGGCGTGGACGAAGATGACGGAGGAGGAGCGCCGGGCGCAGACGCAGGAGATCGAGAAGCGGTATTGGGAGGAGTTTTCGAAGAACGGGATCGAGCGGGTGGCGGTGATTTTCCCGCCGGGGGAAGGCTGAGAGGGGGAAGTTTGCTAGTTTTCAGTTTTCAGTTTTCAGGGGGAGAGGGGCGAGGAGGCGCGGATTACACGGATTTCGCGGATTTTACGGATTCCCGAGCGGGAGAGGCCGTGGATGGGTGCGAAGGAATCGAAGGCGGTTGGCCATGGATTCCAAAGCGGGCTCTTCCGCTCCGTGCAGACTGCTTGCCTTTATCTCCGCGGGGTGAGAGATAAGAGGATCATGAAAGCCGGGTTCATCGATCTGCTGCTGGATAGTATTGGCTGGGTCTTGCTGAAGGCGGCCGTCTTCGCGCTGGCGATTTTCGCGGGAGTGGGGATCGGGGTCCTGGCGTTGATGGCCGGGACGAGCCTGGGCGGGGGTGGATTCGGGTTTGATGCGGGGATGCCGATCCAAGAGGGGCTGATGTATGTGCTGGCGATGCTGCCGCAGGTGGCATTCGTGTTCTGGGCGGGGATGTGGTTCGTGCGCTCGGAGAATGTGGAGGCGAGGCACTGGACGATTATCGCGGGCTTGCAGGCGTATCTGCTGACGGGGTGTCTGATGACGGCGATGCCGGGCGGGATTTTTCCGAGGATCGTGGCCCTCGCGGTGACGACGGGGCTGATGATCGTGCTGAGCCGCGGCGTGCGGAAGTACGGGAATTTCCAATACCGGCGCGGCTTGGATCACTTCGATCTGCTGATGTCGGAGAACGTGGCGCGGCGGGCGGAGCTGAAGGAGAAATTCGGGACGGTGAGTTCGAGCGCGGAGGATCTGGGGATTTCGTAGGGCGCGTGCGATGAAGATCGATTTCGCGGATGCGTTTGCGAGCGGGGTAGCGAGTGCCTTCCTGAGCCTGCTGGTTTTCCTCGGCGGGATCTGGACAGGCGTGACGACCGGGGCCATCGCGTTGGGCGCGGCGGATCTGGCGGGCGACGGAAGCTTGGATGACACCGAGCTCGATAATTTCTTCACCGATCCACAGATGGTGCTCTTAGTCTGGGTCCTGCCCGGGGTGCTGTGCCTCGCGGCGGCGCTATTCCGATTCGGGCGGATCGACGGGAGCGGGGCGATCCGCTGGGGGATTCTGGTGGCGGCGGTATCCGGCGGGATCGTATGGGGCTACGTGAAGGAGATCGACAGCGGCTGGGTGCCGGTGGCGGCGGGGTGGACGGCTTGGGTCGTGCTGGTCGGGATGATCGGCACCGGGCTGTGGTTCCTGCGCTATTGGCAGATCAACCGCTGGGCGGCGGAGCTGACGATACTGAAGGCGGAGAATGCGGTGCGGCGGACGGAGATGGAGATGGAGGCCGGGGGGCTGCCCGAGAGCTTGCAAGACGACGGGCCGTCCCTGTGAAGAGACGGCCCGTGCGGGGAAGGCTGTTGGGGAAGATGCCGGGTTTTGGCGGGTTTTTCCCTTTAGCCGCGGTTGCTGCGATCCTCGTGGGTGAGGCCCTTGGCGGCGCGCTTGCGGGCGTTGGCGTCGAGGATGCGCTTGCGGAGACGGATGTTCTGCGGGGTGGCTTCGACGAGTTCGTCGGCATCGATGTATTCGATGGCGCGCTCGAGGGAGAAGCGGATCGCGGGGGTGAGCTTGGAGGTCTTGTCCTTGCCGGAGGAGCGCATGTTGTCGAGGTGCTTCTCCTTCACGGGGTTGACGGGGAGGTCGCCGACGCGGGGGTTTTCACCGACGAGCATGCCTTCGTAAACGGCATCGCCGGGGGCGACGAAGAGGATGCCGCGCTCCTCAAGCATCTGGAGCGAGTAGGGGGTGGCGGCGCCGGAGTCCATGGACACCAGGGTGCCGGTGGTGCGGTTCTGGATTTCGCCGGCGTGCGGGGCGTATTCCTTGAAGAGGTGGCTCATGATGCCGTGGCCGGAGGTCAGGTTGACCAGTTCGGTCTCGAAGCCGATCAGGCCGCGGGTGGGGATGCTGGCCTGGATGAAGACGCGGCCGCTGGCCTCGGTGTCCATGTGTTCCATCATGCCCTTGCGGTTCATGAGGATCTTGAGGATGCCCTGGGTGTAGTCGCCGGGGGCTTCCACGTAGAGGGTCTCGAA
>CAMLOZ010000469.1 GCA_946481625.1 uncultured Haloferula sp.
GCCCCGAAGATGGCATGCGCCTCACCGACGAGTGGCTCGAGGAACGTCTCAAGTTCTACGGCGAGATCGGCATCCCGCGCGAGAAGCTCCACATCCTCGATGTGCCCGATGGCGAGCGCGCCTTCTACTCGAAGAAGACCTACGACATCGAGTACGAGTTCCCCTTCGGCGTGCAGGAATTGGAGGGTGTCGCCTACCGCACCGACTACGACCTTGGCGTCCACCAGAAGGGTGCCGGCAAACCGCTCGAATACTTCGACGAGGAAACCAAGGAACGCCTCCTTCCTCACGTCGTCGAGCCCTCCGCCGGTTGCGACCGCACCATCCTCGCCCTCATTTGCGAGGCCTTCGACGAGGAGACTCTCACCGATGAGAAGGGCAAGGAGGACATCCGCACCGTGCTGCGTTTCGTCCCCCGCATGGCCCCCATCAAGGTCGGCATCTTCCCGCTGCTCAAGAAGAACGAGGAACAGGTCCGCATCGCCAAGGAAATCCAGAAGAAGCTCCAGCCCTGGATGACCGTCTTCTACGACGATGGCGGTGCCGTTGGCCGCCGCTACCGCCGCCAGGATGAAGTCGGTACCCCCTTCTGCATCACCGTGGACTTCGACACCCTCGGTGAAAACGGCCCTGAGAACACCGGCACCGTCACCATCCGCCACCGCGACTCCATGGAACAAGAGCGACTCCCCGTCGATGCCCTTCTGCCGTGGCTGCTGGAGCGTGTGCGCTGAGACTGAGTCTCGAAAATCAGAATCCACGAAGGGCGCGGATCTCCGCGCCCTTTGCTTTTTACGGTGTCGCTCAAAAGGCCCGGTAAGACGACCCGGAGAAAGCCCAAGGCATGCGGAGCGCAATCCCGGGTGGTCCGCCCGCACAAATGCTCCCTGTCGGGGTGCAAGGAGTTCCCCCCTCACCCGAAGCCCCCCTCAATGCATCTCCGGGACCGGCTTGTCCAAGACATGCTCGGATTCCCAGCGCGAGATCGAACCGTCCTTGGTCACGTCGTAGTACTTCATCATCGCATCGAGCTCCTTGGCGTCCACGCCCTCGACACCGGTCTCCTTGATCCCTTGCTCGATCTCCTGACGCGTCAGCAATCCGTTCGCATTGTAATCGAAGCGATCGAACTTCTCGATCAGCGCCATCATCTTCCTGCCATGCGCCGCCTCCGAATGCGGATCCTGATGGGCACACGCGACGAACAGAAACGGCAGGAGCGACAGATATTTCATCCGCATTCTTCTCTCCCGGAACCCCCGTGCACGACAAGCGGGAAAGCGCATTGACGCCCCCGGCCCGGAAGCCGGACCCTTCCCGCGTGCGCGTCCGCATCCTCGCTGCCGGCAAACCTGCCCTCGCCTACGCCAAAAGCGGCGTCGAGGAATACCTCAAACGCCTCTCCCGCTACGGCAGCTACGAGCTGGAATACCTGAAGGCCGGCGACTCCGCCACCGTCTCCGCCGCCCTGTTAGAGCGCTCCGCCGGCACCTTCCGCATCGCCATGGACGAACGCGGTGAAGTCCTCCCCACCCAGGCATGGGCCGACAAATTCGCCGCCCTCGAACTCCGCGGCGAGATCAAGGCGATCAGCTTCCTCATCGGCGCTTCCGACGGCCACACCCCCGATCTCCGCCAAGCCTGCGATGCCGTCTGGTCCCTCTCCCGCCTCACCCTGCAGCACGAGCTCGCCCTCGTCGTCCTGCTCGAACAGCTCTACCGCGTCGCCACCCTCCGCCGCGGCGAGCCTTACCACCGCTAGCGAGGCACCAAGACCCGAGACCAAACTGGCGGAGAATTCCGGAAGGCAGGGACCTTCTCCGAAAGATCCGGCGGGGGATGGCCGAAATCCTTGGTTGGGAGCCGGATGTCGAGGGGTCCACCAGAAACCGACCGCTCGGAGAGCGGTGCTGCCACCCACCCCGGGCTCCGAAATCAATCCGCCCACGGCGTCACCTCCGCGGCTGTCTCGGAAGCGTATGCAAGGCCCCGCCACCCTGTCCGGGCTGCGGATCATTCCAAGCCTTCCTGCTCTTGCCCGATACCGGCCCGGGCGGCGGATCCGCCTGCTCCCCGCAGGACGACAAAACCACCGCCACAAACGCAACGGCCACCCAAGCTATCCGCCGGAACCTCACCGGCGCGGCTGCTGCGGCAGCGCTCCGAAGGCCCCGCCACCTTGCCCCGGCACCGGCCGGTTCCACGGGATCTGGCTCGACTGGCTCGGCGGTCCCACCGGCTTGCGCTCCTCCTCCTCGTCGCCCGTGGTGCAGGAAACAAGCGGCAGGACAGTGGTCACGGCGAGCATTGCTAGAAGGAATCGCATGGCCCGAACATAAAAAGGCCCCCGCGGCTTGCAAGCTCGCGGAGGCCTTGATTGAAATTCAGATCGGCGTTGCAGCTCAGTTGGAGGCAGGCTCGCCAAGGATCACGCGGTCGCCGGGCTGGATCCGCACGCCCGGGGCGAGGGTGTCCGTATCGATCTCCGCCACCACTTGGGAAGGCTCGATCGAGGAAGGCTTGACCATGCCGATCAGGCGGCCGTCGCGCTTCACCAGCAGCTTCGTCTGCGGCGTGAAGCCGGTGTTGCTGCCAGCTCCGATGATCACGAAGCCCCAGTCCTCGTTCACCGCGGTCACCACGGACTCCATGGCGTTGCGGCGGATGCGGGTGTCGCGGGCAGCATCACGTTCGGCAAGACGGGAGATTTCCTCCTGGTTCTTGGCGACATTCTTCTCCAGCGACTCGTTGCCGGTGTTGAGCTCTTCGAGTTCCTTCGTCTTGGCGACTCTCTTCGCTTCGAATTCCTGCACGGTTTGCGGCAGGGTTTCAAGGGTCACATCTCCACCCGCATCCTTGAGCATCGCGTTGATCTGCTCCTTGCTCTTCTCAAGCTCGGCGAATTTCGCCTTCTGCTCTTCAAGGGTGGCATTCAGCGTCGCGATCTCGCGGACCAGCGCCTTGCCCTTCGATTGGAGCGAGGAGATCGATTGCTTGGCCGCCTCGCGGTCGCGGTTGGCGGTCTCCAGCGCGAGCTTCTCGGCATCGAGATCGGTTTGCTGCTTGGCGCTCTTCTTGGTCAGGACATCGTTCTTGTCGATGGTTGCAATCTTTTCCTCCTGCTGGACGCGGAACTTGCCAACGTTCTGGTAGGAGAAGAAGGCAGCCGCTCCCGTGACCAGAAGGGAGAGGGCGTAGAAAATGGCTTTCATAGCGGGCTTTTGGGAAAGTGGTGTCGGGCTATCGGGATTGGTTTCGGATCACTTGGCGACAGGCTCGGAGCCGGGGACCACGCGGTCACCCACCATCAGCGTCGTGTCTTGTGCGACCGTATCGGGAACGATCTCGGCGGCGGCGCGTCCGGCTTCCACCGAGCTCACGCGGAGCTTGGCGATCACCGCACCGTCACGGACCACATCGAGCGGCGAACCGGAAACCACTCCGGCGGTGCCGCCCACCGGCAGGGTCACGAACCCGTAGGCCGGGTAGATCGCGCTGATCCGGGTGCTGCTGAAGAAGGACTTCTTGCTGGAGTAATTCGTGTTCTTCACGTTGTAGGCGTTGATCACGCCTTCCGTGCGGGTTTTCTCGCTGGTGAGGTCGGCCTGCTTGGCCGTGGAGGAAGCAATCTCAAGATCCAGGCCCTCTAGCGCCTGTTGCGTCTCCTTTAGCTTGTCCACCAACTCTTCGATGCTGCCAAACTCCTTGAGTCCTTCTTCGACGTCGGCGATCTTCTTCGCGTTCGCTT
>CAMLOZ010000470.1 GCA_946481625.1 uncultured Haloferula sp.
GGAGATGAAGATCAGCCACGTCATCCGCGGGGAGGACCACCTGATGAACACGCCGAAGCACCTGCAGCTTTTCGAAGCGCTCGGCGCCCCGGCACCGCAGTACGCACACATCCCGCTGATCCTGAATCCGAACGGTTCAAAGATGTCGAAGCGCGACGTGGGCGCGGCGGTGGGCGATTACCCGCGGCAGGGCTTCATCGCGCCGGCGGTAACGAACTTCCTGGCGCTGCTGGGCTGGTCGCCGAAGTCCGACGAAGAGATTTTCACGATGGAGGAACTCATCGAGCGCTTCTCGCTGGAAGCGGTGAACCGTTCCCCCGCGCGCTTCGACCCGGAGAAATGTGCATGGGTGAACCAACAGCATTTGTTGAAGTTGGATCCGGCCGCCTTTGCCGCGGCAGCGAAGCCCTTCGTCGTTCAAGCGGGCCTGCCGGTCGGCGACAATTATCCCGCTGTCGCGGCGGTGGTGCGCGAGAAGGTGCGGCTCCTCTCGGAGGTGCCGGCTGCGATCGGTTTCCTGCTGCGCGACGACTTCAGCTTCGAACCGGAGGCCCTGGAAAGAGTCCGCGGCAATGGTGCCGCGAAAGACCTTCTCGCAGCTCTGGCCTGCGACTTCGAATCGTTGCCGGAATGGTCGGCGGATGCCGCCAAACACCAGATCGGGGAAACCGCCAAGGCAGCGGGAGCAAAGCCGGGACAACTCATGTTCCCGGTGCGCGTGGCCCTCAGCGGTAAGGGCGGCGGTCCGGATCTAGGCGACATTCTCGGCCTGTTAGGGAAGATGCGCTCCGTTGCGCGCCTGCGCGCGATTGCCGCGAAGCTGGGATAGCCGCTCGTCGCCGGAGTTTGTCAGTATTCTGGTCGCTTCTTTCACAGGCGGCCATGGAATCAGGCGCGGACGAATCACCGCGTTTCAAATTACGGGAGAGAAGCGCCAGCCCTCCCGTAATTTTGCATGATATTGCAACAAACCCGTGAGCCTCAACGAAGTAGCGCGAAACGGCCGCGGGCCCCGGCATTGCACGATGAAACGCACGAGAGGAGCTCATCCCCCGTGCACGCCCGTGCATACGGGGATCTATCAGCCATTTTGGGTGACAAATGATCTGTCTGACACCTCTGGAAGGCTTGGCAAAAGCATACCAAGACTCGGTGTTCCTCCCGGGCCGGGAACTTGACGCCAAGGGATAGCAAGGGTCGCTTAGCAGAACCCGAACCCATTCATTCGGGAGAACCCGACCCAACCCAAAATCGTGAAAAGAACCCAATCGTGGCGGAGCTATCGATGGCTCCCGGCGACAGGCCTCGCCTTGTGCGTGGCATCGACATCCGCTCAGGCAGGACTCGTGGCGGACTGGACCGCGGACACCTACGTCGAGGGCCAGAACTGGATCTCAAATACGGGAGGTATCGTAGCAACTCCGGCAGGAGCGGGCACGGCCTTCTCGATTCCGGATGCCTTCAACTCCCACAAGGGAGTCGAGTTCGACGGTGCGAGTTACTTCACCGTGGAAGGCGCGAACAACCCTCTCGGCAATGCGACGGCGATGACCTTGATCGCCGTTTTCGAACCGTTGGGCACCGGCTCCACCGGTGGCTCGTGGTGGGAGAGCAGCGGCCTGATCGGCATGGAGCAAGGAGGCTCCACCGGTGACTGGGGCCTCGGCTGGAACAATGATCGCGTCTCCGCCGGGACCGGTGGGCCGGACATCACGATGTTCTCGAAGAGCCGAGGAATTCCCGAGCCGCAGATCGCTATGTTCACATGGAACGGCAACGTCCAGCGCCTGTATGTGAACGGCACGCTCGTCGATTCCGACTACTTCGTCTCCCCGCTGGCGCGGAATGCCTCGAAATTCGCGATCGGGGCGATGACGGAAAACGGAAACACCCCGTTCTTCGGCAGGATCGCGGAAGTGCGTCTCTACGACAGCGACGAGTCCGCGAATGCGACCACCTTGTACAACACCTTGCGAACCGCGTATTTCGCTCCGCTGGAACTCGCCTCGTCCACGATCACCGCCACCGGTGGCTCCTTCGTGGTGAAGGACACGACGGGATCCACCGCCGCGGCACCGACACCGGGTGCCTACCGCCTCTTCCTGAATGCGGTGGAAGTGCCTTCGGGGGACATTAGCGTGAGCCAGGCGGCGGGACAGACCACCGTGTCATTCGCCTCCACCCAAACTCTTAACACCGCCTACAATTTCGAGCTGACCGTGCCGCGCACGACCAACGGCGATCAGACCTTCTTCGGGACGGTGAACACGCCGCGGCTTCCCGCGACAGTCCCCGGCACCGGCGGAAATGTCGGGACTTGGGCAATCAGCGAATACGCCAATAACCCCGGCGACATCGCTGGTGCCGTCGAGATCCTGCAAGGGACCAACCCCGTGCCCGCCGCGAGCGGAACCGCTCCGGTTTTCAATCACCGCGATCCCGACACCAACAACGTCACGCAGATCGGCAATTTCAACAACGACCTGCCGATCCTGACGAACGCCGCGGGGGACCAGCAGTTCATCGTCACCGGGAAGACCCAGATCTCCATCCCCGGGGCGGGCATCTACACCTTTTCCGTGCACGGCGACGACGGCTTCGCGATGCGCATCACGGGTGCCGGCGGCGGACGTTTCATTTCGACCGGCGGCGATGCACAGGTTGACCTGGGCGACAGCCGGACGCTTTACCGCGACGGCGGCACCGGCGACTCGAATTCGCGCGGCGTCTATCAGTTCGATGCGGCCGGTACTTACAACATCGAGTACCTCGGCTGGGATGGGGGCGGCGGTGGCTACTACGAAGTCGCCTGGGCCCCCGGGGGATTCAGTCACGACCGCGACACCAATACCTGGTCGCTAGTCGGGACGCCGGGCGATCCGGGCGTCCCTCCCTATCAGGAACGTCACGTCACAAACCTGCCGGGACCGACAGGAACGAACGGTGCCTTCGGTGCGCGTGTCTATCGTGATGCCGGCGAGCTTGGTAGCACCTGGGACGCAAGCAACTTCCTGGCCGCCACGACGCGCACGCCTTCGGACGGCATCACCGCGGATGCACAGATGCCCTACATGAACCATCGCGATCCGAACGACGGCGGCGGCGGATCGATCCCCGGCGACCTCCCCTTCCCCGGCGACACGAACGTGGCCGAAGACCGCGTGGTCACCTCGGCAAAGGGCCGGATCAACATCACCACCGCGGGGCCCTACACCTTCTGGGGGCAAGGCGACGACGGTTTCATGCTCCGCATCAAGGGCACGAACGGTAATCCCGATCCCGCGTTTTACCGCGCCACCCAGGGCGACAACAACGGCGGCGATGGCAAGTTCGAGATGTCGAACCCGAATGAAATCTTCTTCAACGGCGGCACCGGCAACGCGAACACGCGCGGCATCATCAACCTCCCGGTCGGCACCTACGATCTCGACTACATCCATTTGGAGCAGACCGGAGGGTACTATCACGAATTGACCGCGGCGGTCGGTGAATGGCCCCACGGCACCACGCCTCCGAACGGATTCCAGTTGGTCGGTTTTGCCCCGCCATCCACCACCGTCTCCGTCCCCGGGATTGCCGAGCCGGGCTGGACCGTGGAGAGCGGCGAGGTCGGATTCTACGACAACAACATCGCGGGTGCCGAGCAGCGCATCAACGACACGCTCGCCGATCCAACCGCACCGGCGGAAAAGACCAGCGTGTGGGACAAGATCGATTTCTTCGATCCTCAGGATGGAGCGCAGA
>CAMLOZ010000471.1 GCA_946481625.1 uncultured Haloferula sp.
TGGCGTCGGCAATCCTGCTGCGAAATCGGGGAAGTCGCCGCAGCAGCGCCCGCCCCAATCGTGGAAACGAGCGCTCGACGACGCGTCGAAGTCCGTACAACGGCCGGCGGCGCAATCGTGGGAACCGGCCGCCGCCAAGCAGCGCGTCGAACTGATACTCGGCAATGGTGTCGAGCAGCGTCGTGGTCTGCGCGCGGTTACGGGAGGCGTTCGGCCCCTTTTCTTCCACGACCCGGCCGTCGTCGATCGACTTCTGGACCGAGCCGACGATCAGGCGGGCACCGAGCTTCTCGGCGAACTCGTCGCGGTAGGTGATCGTTTCCGGGAAATTGTGGCCCGTGTCGATGTGGAGCAGCGGGAAGGGCATGCGGGCCGGGTGGAAGGCCTTGCGGGCGATCCAAGCCATCACGATCGAGTCCTTGCCACCGGAAAAGAGGAGGCCCGGGTTCTGGAACTGGGCGGCCGTTTCGCGAAGCACGAAGATGGCTTCGGCTTCGATCTGGTCGAGGTGAGAGAGCTGGTAGTTCGGCACGGGATCTTGGGTCGGTGGAAACGGGAACCGCCGTGCGGCGGAGGGCGGGAGGAAAGCCCCCCGCCGTCGTCGCTGGCAAGAAATAATTACTTAGTTGAGCAACTTGATAATGTTTATTGGCTCCCGGAAAAGGATCTTCCCGGAAATGCTCATTACGAATGAGTTCGGCGGGGAAATCGCCTCAAACACCCACGGCGCTGCGTCCCGCCAAAAACTCCAGCACCTCGGAAACGGCGTCTTCCACGCTCATCCGCTCCGTATCCAAGGTGAGGTCCGCGTTCTGCGGCTCTTCGAAGCTGCTGTCGCGGCCGGTAAAGTGGGCCACCTCGCCCTTCGCGGCCTTGGCATAGAGGCCTTTCACATCCCGCGCCTCGCACGCGGCGAAGCTGGCCTTCACATAAATCTCGGCGAAATCCTCGCCCAGGATGCCCCGCGCCAGATCGCGGTGCATGCCGCGCGGCGTGATCAGCGAGCACAGGACGATCACACCGTTCTGCGCCAAGACCCTCGCCATCTCAGCCGTGCGGCGGATGTTCTCCAAGCGGTCGTCGTCGCTGAAGCCGAGGTTGCCGTTGAGGCCCGTGCGAAGGTTATCGCCGTCCAAGCGGATCGTGAAGCGACCTTGCTGGTGCAACACCCGCTCGACACCGGACGCGATCGTCGATTTCCCGGACCCGGAAAGCCCGCAGAACCACAGCACCACCCCCCGCTGGCCGAGCAGGGTTTCTTTGTCGTGGCGCGGTAACGTGGCGTGGGGGTGGATGTTGGACATAACCTGGAGAATCTAGCAGTGAAACGGCTGCCGGACAGCCAGAATCAGCGGCAAATCGGGGAATTCAAGCCTGTCCGCTGATCCGGTCCCGCAGGGAGTACCAGAGGAAGAGCGAATTGTAGGTGAAGTAGCGGCGGAAGAGGCGCCGGGGCTCGGCGGCGATGCGGTAGGCCCATTCGAGGCCCATGCGTTGGAGTATTGCGGGGGCTTGGGATACCTCTCCGGCGTGGAAGGCGAAGGCCGCGCCGATGCCGAAGTAAACGCCGGGCGGGAGGCGGTCCTTGTGCCGGGCGATCCAGTGTTCCTGCTTCGGGCAGCCGAGGCCGACCCAGATGAGGTTCGCGCCGGATTCGCGGATCAGACGGCAGATCTTCTCGAATTCTTCCGGCGGCCATTCGCCGAAGGGTGGCGAATAGGTGCCCGCGATTTCCACTCCCGGAAATCTCTCCGCGAAACCGCGGCGCAGCTTCTCCAGCGTGGAGTCCTTTCCGCCGAGGAGAAAGTGCCGGAATCCCGCACGGCCTGCGGTAGCCTTCAGCGTCTCCAGCATCAGCGTGGGACCATAGACGCGGTCCTTCAGGCGCTCCGCTTCCGGGAGGCTCGCATTGATCGACCACACCAGCGGCATGCCGTCCGGCACGATCAGGTCGAAGCGCCGCATGGTCTCGCCGAAAGCGGCGTCCGAGCGGGCAAGCGCGGCCACGTGGGTGTTGGCCGCTTCGACTGCCCAAACGGCATCCCCGGCCGAGGCCTTTTCCAAGACCCACGCCACCGCCCCGGCATAGTCCGTGCAGGCGAGCGGGAGCCCGATGACGGGATGGGTGCGCAAGGGACGGCGGATTCCGGTTAATGCGTGGGCGGGGAGATCATTCCTTCGACACGGAAACCTTGTGGCCGTGCGCGGCGAGCAGCGCGTGCTGTCTGGCGGTATTGAGGTCGGAGGCGACCATCTCGGCGCACATTTCTTCCACGGTGATCTCCGGCACCCAGCCGAGCTTGGCCTTGGCCTTGGCCGGATCGCCAAGGAGAGTTTCCACCTCAGCGGGACGGAAGTAACGGGGATCGACCTTCACGATCACGTCGCCCTTCTTCACCGCCGGAGCCTTGGAAGGGTCCGCGGAAACCACCGTGGCGATCTCATCCACACCGCTGCCGCTGAACTCCAGCTCGATGCCCGCCTCGCGGCCGGACATGCGGACAAATTCGCGCACCGAGATCTGCTTGCCGGTGGCGATCACGAAATCGTCCGGGGTTTCCTGCTGGAGCATCATCCACTGCATGCGCACGTAGTCCTTCGCGTGGCCCCAGTCGCGGAGCGCGTCCATGTTGCCGAGGAAGAGGCAGTCTTCCAAACCTTGGGCGATGTTCGCGATGCCGCGCGTGATCTTGCGGGTGACGAAGGTCTCGCCGCGGCGCGGGGACTCGTGGTTGAAGAGGATGCCATTGCAGGCATACATGCCATATGCCTCGCGGTAGTTCACCGTGATCCAGTACGCATACATCTTCGCCACCGCGTAGGGAGAGCGCGGGTGGAAGGGAGTGGTCTCGGTTTGCGGAATCTCCTGCACGAGGCCGTAGAGTTCGGAGGTCGACGCTTGGTAGAAGCGCGTCTTCTTCTCCAGGCCGAGGAAGCGGATGGCCTCCAGAAGGCGCAGGGCACCGATCGCATCGACGTCCGCGGTATACTCCGGGGCTTCAAACGAGACCGCGACATGGGATTGCGCGCCAAGGTTGTAGACTTCGTCCGGCTGCACCTCGCTCAGGATGCGGGTGAGATTCGAGGTGTCGGTCAGGTCCCCGTAGTGCAGCTTGAAGTGGGCGTTCTTCACGTGGGGATCCTCGTAGATGTGATCGATCCGCTGTGTATTGAATAGCGAAGCCCGGCGCTTGATGCCGTGGACTTCGTAGCCCTTTTCAAGAAGGAACTCCGCGAGATACGAGCCATCCTGACCCGTGATACCGGTAATAAGTGCACGCTTCATGGGAGAAAAAATCTAGAGCTTAGAGCAGAGAGCTTGGAGTTAGAGTGTTTCGGAACCCATTGATCATCCGGCTGATCTCGTCGAGTTCGCGAAGGACTGGTTCAGGAGGGTCGGGCAGGGCTTGCTCGCGCGATAGAAGTATCAAGATATTGGCAGTCTCAAAAACCGATCTTCGGGCGAAGTTCAAGAACTGAGCGAACTCCGGCTTGGAGTAGCTGCCGGATCCTTCGGCAATGTTGTTCGTAATGCTGAGAGCTGCGGCGCGAAGCTGCTCGGCCCGGCGAAACTGCCTCCGCTGTTCAAGACTGCCTGCGATCGAGAAGAGCGCGGGGCTGAGAGCTGCCGAGCGCTGCCACACCTCAAGACTTTCAAAGCGGAAGGCCATGCAGGCATATAGCTTCTAACTCTCCGCTCCAAACTCCATGCTCTCCGCTCAAAGTCTTGCTTCGCCGCTG
>CAMLOZ010000472.1 GCA_946481625.1 uncultured Haloferula sp.
CTTCCAGACCCGCGAGCGCAACGGCAGGCGGAGACGCCCCGAGGCGGCGAGCGCCCGGGCGTGGCAGCGGGAGATTTCGTCGCGGGTCATTCGGGTGAGTCCGGTTTGTTCGCGGCTTCATGCTCCACCTGCGCGATCGCCGGGAACTTCCGCAGCGCGAAGACCAGCAGGATGGCGAGGTAGCTGCACGTCGTGATGAGTCCGGTCATCAGCACCGGAGTAAAATCCGCGAACCCGGGGGTGGGACCGGAGAAACCGCGGCCGCCGGCATGGTGGGCTTCCCAAAAGTCCCTCTGGATCATGTCCACCAGCAGGAACTTCACCGGCGGCACCCAGCAGAAGAGCCATAGGTAGGAGTCGTCCCGCGTCTCGTCCGCGATCATTCCCAAGCCGATCGTGATGCCGGCCAGCGAGACGAGGATGACCAGGTAGAAGGCGAAGCTCTGCTTGATCTTGCCGGAGAAGAGCCGCAGCACGATGGCGGGCAGGAGCAGCGTGCCGATGATCGCGAGCATCGCGATGTAGCTCCGGTGCAGATGGTTGGTGTAGCCTCCGTAGCGGACGGGGTCCGGTGTCAAAAAGTAAACGGCCGCCGACACGCCCAGCAACAGCGCCGTGAACAGCACCCCCGAGGGCCAGCCGGGATAGAACGCGCGGCCCGCGAGTTTGCCCGGTCCGCCGAACCTCAAGAACGGCCGGCAGATCGGCGGCAGGAGTTGGAACGCCTCCGTGAGCGCGATCACGATCGCCGGGACACAGAAGAGCACCAGCATCAGCGTCAAGGGTTCGCGATGGAAGTCCCCCGCCCACGCCAGCAGCCCGGCAAACACCACGGCACCGATTGCCATCAGGCGGCGCGAGGTGCTGTGGTTCTCCGCCATCGGCGCAATCATCGAGGCCCCGAAGGCCAGGCAGGACCACGCCACATAGGTGCCGGTCAAGAGTCCCGCCAGCAATCCCCAGATCTCGCCCTTTTCCCGCAGCGTGCAGAATTCGATCAGTTCGTGCAGGTCGTCGTCGAAGATGATTTCGAAGATGCCGCTCACCAGGGCGATGGCGATCCCCAGCGGCACCAGCCCGCGGATCAGGATCGGGCCGATCGCCGAAAGCCCCACCGTGAGCGCGGTGAAGACCGCCGACCCGAGGAACACCAGCACGAGCAACAGCAGCTCGGCGAAGAGGTTCATCCGCCCGAAGAAATAGCGCAGGATCAGGTAGGGCGCGATCGCCGTGAGCAGCAGCGCGGATTGGCTCACGATCGCCACCCACTTGCCCAGCACGATCCGCCACGCGCCCAGCCGCGTGAGCACCATCAGATCGATCGTGTTGCCCTTGATTTCGTTGTGCAGCGCTCCGATCCCGCGCAGGGGCTGGATGACGAGAGCCGCCAGCGAGAAAAAGAAGAAGATCACCGAACTCACCGTCTGTCCGGCATCTTCCGACGAGGACGCGCCGACGGCGGACAGCAGCACCACGGCCAGCAGGGCCTGCAGCGCGAGGAAGACGATCACGAAGGTCTTCGCGCGCAGTCCCTGCCGCAACTCCTTCACGAGCATGGGCGAGAGCTTGTCGCTGAAATCGTCGAACCTGCCCGCACCCGTGGGTGCCACTGGGGGAGGGGAGGTGGTGGCGGCGGCGGTGCTCATGAAATCAGTTCGGGAGATCGCTCGGGGTGAAGGCCGGCTCCTTCGGCTTCGGTGCCACCGGCAGCGCGCCCTCGCCGCGGTCGATGCGACCGAGCATGTCGATGAAGGCGTCCTCCAGGTTGCGCTGCTCCTTGTGGAACTCGATCACCTTCAGCCCGTCCTTCACCATCCGCCCGAGGATATCCGCCGCACGCCCCGGCTCGTCCGCCTCGATGCGGATGCGTCCGCCCGCCTTGCGCGATTCGAGGAACTCGACGTTCGGATTCACAACGCACCAGTCGGCCACTGCCTGCGGATCGCCCACGACCTGCACGTCATAGAGCAGGCCACCGTGCGCGTCCGTGCCCTGCTTGAGTGTCTCGGCATCGCCGTGGTGGACGATGCGTCCGCCGTTCACGAACAGCAGGGAGTCGCACATCTCGCCCAGTTCGGAGAGGATGTGGGAGGAAATGAAGATGGTTTTCCCTTCCTGCGCCAGCACGCGGATCAGGTGCTTCAACTCCACCCGCGCCTTCGGGTCGAGGCCCGCCGCAGGTTCGTCCATGATCAGCACCTGCGGATCGTGCAGGAGCGCACGGCCGAGGCACAAACGCTGGGTCATGCCCTTCGAGAGTTTGTTAGAGAAGCGCTCCGCGAGCGGAATCAGGTCCGTGAATTCCATCACCTCCTGCACCCGCGCCTTCCGCTCCTTGCCGGAGTAGCCGAAGGCCCGGGCATAGAAGTCCAGGTACTCCATCACGGTCATGTGCTCGTAGTTGCCGAAGTGGTCCGGCATCCACCCGATCAAGCGCCGCACCTCCTCCGGATGATGTACCACGTTGATCCCGCAGATCTCCGCCACCCCCATCGTCGGGTAATCGAGCGAAGCGAGGATGCGCATCGTCGTCGTCTTCCCGGCCCCGTTCGCCCCCACGAACCCGCACACCGAGCCGTGCGGGATCTCGAAGCTGATCCCGTTCACCGCCTTGAGCTGGTCGAAGTAGCGGTAGAGGTTATGGACTTTGATTGCTGGTGCGGACATTGAAACTCTAAGGTTCAAACTCT
Source organism: uncultured Haloferula sp. (assembly GCA_946481625.1). The sequence continues at coordinate 2,691 of CAMLOZ010000472.1, forward strand.
AAGATCCAAATGAAAGTCAGGCTGTTGCGGCGCGCTTTCGAATGATGGCGGCGAAAATCCTGACCAATTCGCCGGTTTCTCTCTCAAGCTCGCGGAAGCGGATCGAAGCTTCCTGTGGAAGCTCGTTGCTGTCGTTTAGCAGGCGAAGCCATAGCCCTGACTCCTTGGACTCCTTTTTGCAAAGTCGCACTCGATAGAGGAAATCGTCATTGCTAAGCGCCTCTGCGGCTTCGACGAAATTCGCAGCGACCGAGCCCGAAGATCTGAGCAATTGTTGAACGTCCGACCAAGCGACAGGCGACCAAGTCCGGCTTCTCAGAAGCTCGCGGCAGCGAAGCGCGAACTCGTACGTCCGGCCTTCAAGATCGTATCTCTTTTCGTCTCCGCTCATCGCATTCTCAAATTGGATCTTAGAGTTTAGAATCTGGATCTTAAATGCTCACGGCGTCGCCACAGGTCCCGTGATGTAGGTGCGCGTCTCCTTCCAATCGATCCCGCCAAATGTCTCGATCCCCGGCGCCTCGTTCGTGATTGCGATGAAGTGACGGTCACCGCGCTCGACCGGCGAAAGCGCATCCAGCGCTTCCCGGCTCCGCCCCGAAAGCTTCCCCTTCGCCTCGTTCACGAAGTTGATCACCTCCGCCGGTTGCGCTTCGCGGCAGTCGAAGGCCTTGCCCCGCTCGATCCCCTCCGCGTACCAGAAGATCCCCGAGGTGTCCCGATAGTAGATCTTCTCGATCGGGAAGTCGAAAGTGGAGACCAGCGACGGCGGACCGGAGGTATTGCGAAGCTCGATCCGCCCGCGCGTCGGCACGATCGCCCGCACCAGTTGCCCTTGCTCAGACCGGCTCTGGAACCAGTCGCCGTCCACCTCCAGCTTGCCATCGCGCGGGTTCGCTTCGTACCGCATCCCGCCACCGCTGTTCTTCTCCGTGAGACGGCTCCACTGCGAGTCCGAGGACAGCGGCACCGGGGAGATCGCCGCGGGCTCGCTCATGGTAAAATCCCCGCCGAGCAGCACTCCCGTGCGGCTCACCTGTTCCTG
>CAMLOZ010000473.1 GCA_946481625.1 uncultured Haloferula sp.
GAAGGGCTTCTTGAAATGAAGGCCGGCTTCGTTCTTCTGCGGATCGGCGTTGATCGGGTTGCCCACCGGCTTGCCGAACTCCGTGACGAAAACCTGTTCCCTCTCATCCACGGTATAGACGCTGGCGGAGACCAGCATCAGTACGAGAAGGAACACCGCGATGCCGGCGACAAGGGAGAAGGGTTTCATGGCAGGATCAGCGTTTGGGAGTGGCCGGCGCCGTGCCGATCCCCTGGTTGAGGTTCATGAGCGGCAGGAACTGCTTCGCATCCTCGTCGAGGATGATCTTGCCGCCGAGCCGGGGCAGCACCTCGTTCATCGTTTCGAGGTAGAGCCGTTGTTTCGTCACCGCCGGGGCTTTGTCATACTGCTGCAGGAGCTGCTGGAAGCGGGTGACGTCGCCTTGTGCCTCGTTGATGCGCCGCACTGCGAAACCTTCCGCCCCAGAGATGCGTTGGTCGGCGAGACCCTTGGCTTTCGGGATGACCCGGTTGTACTCGCCTTTCGCCTCGTTGATCATTTGCTCGCGCTCCTGCTGGGCGCGGTTCACTTCATCGAACGAATGCCGCACGGGGCCGGGGGGATTGACGTTTTTCAATTGGATCTGTTCGACCCGGAGCCCCATATCGATGTGTTCCACCAGCTTCTGCAACCTCACCAGCGCCTCGGCTTCGATCTCGGTGCGCCCGATGGTGAGCACTTCATCGACCGTGCGGTCGCCGACGACTTCCCGCATCACGCTTTCGGTGAGATCGCGCAAGGTCGGCCCGGGGTTTTTGACGTGGAAGAGATACCGCTGGGGCGACGAAATGCCGTACTGGACGATCCACTCCACTTGGGCGGCATTGAGATCGCCGGTCACCATGTCGCGCTCCAGCTCGGCGTTCTCGCTTGTTTGGTCGGGATTCGTTGCTCCGGAGGTACTGAAGCCGAACTCCAGTTTCAACTGCCGGCGGATCGGCACGATGGTCGCGGTATCGACGCCGAAGGGGATCTTGAAGTGCAGCCCGGGTTCCGCCACGTGCGTGAACTTCCCGAAGCGCTGCACCACCGCCACCGCTTCCGGGCTAACGGTATAGAAGGAGGAAAAGATTCCGGCCAGCAGCAGGATCACCAGCGGAATCGCCACGGCGATCCTGACGAGAAAACCGGTGCGCGGCTTTTGGAAGCGGATGGACGGGAGAGAGGGCGGTCCTGGCATGGGATGATGAGCCTCCATTGGAGGCCCGCCGGAGTCTTTACACCGGCACCGGGATTTCCGCGAGGATATCCGTAACAACCTGCCGCCCGGTCACTCCCGAAAGTTTCGCCTCCGGCGCGATCACCATGCGGTGGGCGATGACATCGGCGGCGACGGTCTGAATCGTTTCGGGGACGACGAAGTCGCGTTCCTCGAAGAGGGAGAGGGCCTGGGCCATCTTCATCAGGGCGATCGAGGCGCGCGGGCTTGCGGCGAGCTGGATGTCGTCGCGACCGCGGGTGGCGGAAACGATATCGACGATGTAGCCCCGCAATTCGTCGCTGATCCGCACGCGGCGGGTGGCTTCGAGCAAGCCGACCAGATCGTCGCGGCTCACCACCGGCTCGAGGAGATCCACCGGGTGGCGCTCGATCTGGTCGGAGAGGATCGCGCGTTCTTCCTCCGGCGTCACGTAGCCGAGGCGGCTCTGGATCATGAAGCGGTCCATCTGGGCCTCGGGCAGCGGGTAGGTACCACGGAATTCGACCGGGTTCTGCGTCGCGATCACGAAGAAAAGGCCGTCGAGATCGTGGCGTTCGCCGTCGATGGTGGCCTGGCGCTCGGCCATGGCTTCGAGCAGTGCGGACTGGGTGCGCGGCGAGGCGCGGTTGATCTCGTCCGCCAGCAGGATGTCCGCGAACACCGGCCCGGGACGGAAGCGGAATTCCTGCGTGCGCGGATCGAAGATCGAGACGCCGAGGATATCGCCTGGCAAGAGGTCCGGCGTGAACTGGACGCGCTTGAACCCCGCGCCATCGACGGCCTTCGCGATCGCTTTCGCCAGCGTGGTCTTGCCGGTGCCCGGCACGTCCTCGACCAGCGCGTGGCCTCCGCCGGCGAGGCAGGCGAGGATGTTCCGTAGGGAGGCATCCTGTCCCCGCACCACGGTGCGGACGGCATTTTCCAGGCGGCGGGCGGTTTGTCGGGCGGAATTGAGATCGCTCATTCGGTGGGTTTCTTGCGCTCGCGGTCGGCGGCGGAAATGGTACGATGTTTTTCGTAGATGGATTGCAGCTCGGCGCGCGCGTCCTCCGGCAGCCGGGTGGCGACGCGGTCCATCACCGCACGGTTCAGCAGTTCGCGGCGGCTCCGGCCTTCCCGCGGGGCCGGCGGGTCGAAGAGATTGATCTCCGGGAGGATCCGGGGACCCTTCGGACTGCTGACCACGATTACCAGCGGATAGGTATCCACGGAGTCCTCGCCATCGCGCGAGGGGATGCGGAGGCTGGCTGCGGCCCAGCGTCCCGAGCGATGGATGCCGAGGATTTCCCCGGCCTCGCGCCCGGTGAAGTCGTCGCTGCAGGCGCGCAGCATGTCGGCGGGGCCCCTGTCGTCGTCGAGGCAGGCGGCGAGGGCGAGGAAGGCGAGCACATCCCCGCCGGCCACGGCCCTCCGCGACTCTTCCACGACCCGGCGGGCCTCGGCTTCGGAGGGAGCGGAGTCCGCGGCTACGCCGCCGACGCGGTCGATCAGTCCGGTCCACCACTCCGCATCGCGGGCGGCCAACGCCGGTTCGAGCTGTTTTGAGACCGCCGCCTCGTCGCTGGTATAGGGAAGTGCGGATTCGCCGGAGAACCCCGGATTCGCCAGCCAACCTTCCGCAGTCCGCTTGAAAAAGAGGGACTCGATCGAGGGGCTCCCGGAATCGCGGCCGGAGAACATCTGGACCAGTGCCCAGGCGTCGTCGCCTGCCTCGTGTACCTCCAGAAGAACGGGCGACGATTCGGCGAAGGGGAGATGGATCCTTTGCCACAGATGCGCCGCGCGGCTCATCGCGCTCAGTGCGGTGGCGGGCGGCGCAGTGCTCAGGTCCATGCGGGCGAAAAGGGGAGCCAAGGACGGAGCCCGAAGGGCGGCCAGGAGTTGTTCTGCTGCTTCCCGTGCCGTCTTCGTGCGAACGGTGCCGAGCGACTCGGCGAGTTTCGGCGGGAATTTCTCCACGAACTCCGCATCGATCCGGTCGTCTTCCGCTTCCTGTCCCGGAGAGATTCGGCGCGTCTCGGGCGCCATCAGGTCGTGGGTCAGCCGGATGCGCCAAGTGCCCGACTTCGAGCGCACGAAGGGCAGATCGATGGCGCGGGCGCGTGGCGTGAGACGGAAGTTCGCCGCCGGGTCCAGCGCGACGATGGTTACCAGCGGCTCGTCGTTTCCGGTCTCCGCGGCGACGATGGCACGCACGGCTTCCGGAGCACCGAGCAGACGCCACTCGGGGTGGGTCAGCTCCTTCTTCCGGAGGAGCCGGGAGGTCACCTTGTAGATGTCGTCCCAATCGGCAGGGCGGGGATCTTCGAGGCCACCCAAGAGGGAAAGCACGGCCGGAAGGTCGCGGGCCTGCACGGCCGCGATGAAGTCGGCCGCCAGTTTTCCCGGTGCCGCTTCGTGCAACTCGTCCGGAGATTTGAACTTCCGCATCTCCTCGTTGAGGAGGGCGAAGGCGTCGTTCTTCAAGCGCACGAGCTGTTCGGTCCGGGCGAGGAGCATCC
>CAMLOZ010000474.1 GCA_946481625.1 uncultured Haloferula sp.
AACTTGCTCGAGTACACATAGCCGCGGTTGATGAAGGTCTCGTGCTCGATCTGCCAGCACCAGCCGTGATCCATCGTCTCCGCCGTGGTGTAGGGATGGATCGGTTCGTCCTCGCGCTGCCAGCCGCCGATCACCGCGCGGTCGCAGAAGAGCGAATCCGAGAAGCTCTTGAAGGGTTCGCCCAAGGCCTTGCCGATCAGTTCCGCGCGGAAGCCCGAGGCATCGACATAAAGGTCAGCCGTGCGCGTGGTGCCGCTCCTGAAGTGCAGCGCCGAGACCATGCCATCCTCCACCTCGACGCGATCGAGCGTGTCGTCCTCAAGCGTGATTCCCGAACGCCGCGCCACGGCTTCCAAGCAAGAGACGAGCCGATGGTTCTCGATGTGGAAGGCATACTGGCCCTTGATCACCGGCTTTCCGAGCGGCCCGGTGGTGAAGGCCTTGTCCCGCACCATCAGGGCACCGGCCTGCGAGAGATCGCGGCAATCCGCCGCGGCATAGAAGCCGCTCGCCTTCGGCAGGCCCTCGAAGCGCTGGTCGTACTGGAATTCGAAGTCGTAGAAGAACTCCTCGCGCGGTCCCCAGAGCAAGCGGATACCCTGCTTCCAGGTCGGCTGCGCCTCCGCATGGAACTCGTCCTTCGGGATCCCGAGCGTGTCGAAGAGGTGCGCCGGGAAGACCGCGGTCGTTCCCTCCCCCACCCCGATCACGCCGATCTCCGAACTGTACACCAGCGTGACATCCAGCGCGGGGTGCAGGCGTTTCAGCGTGAGCGCGGCGAGCAATCCGGCGCTGCCACCGCCGAGCACCAGCACGCGGCGGATTTTCGACGAGCCGGGAGATTCATTTTCCGGGAGAGAAACCATGGGAGTTTCTCCCATGCCAGCGGAAGCGGGCCGCGGCGACAAGCGGGAAGGAAGAGCCGCTTGCCCCGCCGCGCTCCCGGGGCCACGATGCCCGCGCGATGCCACTCGATTCCCAGCAGCAGCGTTCCGCGGCCCAGTTCGACCGGCAGGCCGCAAACTATGGCAAGCAACACATCCTGGCCGATACCCGCGACGTCGCGGAACTGCTCGCCCTGATCCCCGGCGACAAGCAAGGACGGGCCCTCGACGTGGCCACCGGCGGCGGCCACACTGCTCTCGCGCTGGCGCGTGCCGGCTATGAAACGGTGCTCGGCGATCTCGCTCCCGCGATGCTGGAGCATGCGAAGCAGCTTCTCGCCGCGGAAGGCTTCCCCGCCGAGACCGCGATTTTCCCGGCGGAGGAGATTCCCTTCCCCGACGATAGCTTCCGCCTCGTTTCTTGCCGCGTGGCCCCGCATCACTTCACGGACGTGCCCGCCTTCGTCCGCGAATGCCACCGCGTGCTCCAACCCGGCGGCCACCTGCTGGTCATCGATGGCAGCGTGGCCGACCACGATCCGGAGACCGCGGAATGGCTGCATCAGGTCGAGAAGCTCCGCGACCCCTCGCATGGCCGGCTGCTCGATCGCAGCACCTGGACGCGGATCATTGCAGACGCGGGTTTCACGATCCGGCACGCGGAACTTCAACCGATGCCGATGCCCGATCTGGAGTGGTACTTCCAAGCCGCGGCGACGCCCGCGGAGAATCGCGAACAAGTCCACGAACTGATCCGGAAGGCGAGCCCGCACGTCCGCGAAGCCATACGGCTTCAAACCGGCGATGGTCCCATCCGCTGGGTCTGGCAACGCATCAGCCTGCTGGCAAGGAAACCCGTCTAACATTTCCGGGCCCGGCCCGGGCCCCGGTGAGAGCACCCCTTGAGTCCCGGTCCCCGGCTCCGATCGAGTCCGGAGAGGAACGATCAAAAAGAATGCGGCCATGCAGGGATGCCTGCATGGCCGCGAATGGTCTCCGGTGCCTGCTTGATTCAGTCGTCGAGGGTCCTCACGCGGTAGAAACGGCGCGGGGCCTTCGCAGGTTCACATTCGGTCCAGGGCGCGCCGCGGTCGATCCACTCCGCGGTGGTGCCCTCGGCTTCGAGAGGAAGGGAGCAGGAATCCCAGGTCACGCAATCCGGGCTGTACTCCATCTGATAGCGCGCCCCCGGTACCGTGGTGAGCCCGAGGAGCACGCTGCCGTCTTGCTGCCGCGCAATGTGCTTGATGGCGAAGGGCTCTGTGGCGGTGGCGGCGGAGGCGACCGCATTTCCCTGCGGAAGGCCCGTGGCCGCCGATAATTCCGACGAGGCGGAAGCGCCTGAAGCGTCGTCCCCGGAGAGTGCCGCCAGGGGTCCGGCGCCGGTACCGGGGACGTAATCGTAAGCAATGCTCAGATCGGCATTCAGCAGATAGAAGCGCGGCATGCCGCGATCCAAGGTGATGAGCAGCAGGCGCTGGGCATCGAGCCCGAGCAAGCGCAGGGGCGCGCCGCTGAAGAGCGGTACGGGAGTACCTGCCGTGAAGCCGCTCCGGTTCCAGCGCTTCAGGAGCGTCTGGGTTGTGCCGGAGGCATGGATCGTCAACAGCTCACTGGTCCGCCAAAGGGCATCGATGAAGCCGCCCGAGAGTGTGGTGAGGCGGGTCAGGCCCGTGGCACTGAAGATCGCGCCGCCACCGATCGCGATGTGCGTTCCTTCCGGGCTCACGCGGATCGGCTTCACGGCGGAGAAGTCGCCATGGTAAGGCGACTCGCCGCTGCCGGTGATCACGCCATTCGGGCTGATGATGTCGTAATGGAGATCATTGGGGCTGATGCCATCCCTGAAGTGATACATGCGGCGATTCACCGGATCCCAGGTATTGTGATTTCCCTTGTAGTAGGTGAAGCCGCCAGTGCTGATCGGTGTTCCGGCCGGCGTATAGGTCGAAAGACCGGTCGCCGCCGCATAGGGGAACTCGCCCGCCATGGCAAATCCGCGTGGGGTGCCCGGCAGGCTGAAGAGCGGGGTTTCCGCCGGGTTGGGAACCGACAAGTCCATCATGCGCACCGTCTGGCTTTCGTATGCGAAGTAGGCGCGATGGGTTTCCTTCGAATAGCCCGCAAAGGAAGGCGCTCCCACCAGCGGATAGGTCGGCAGGTAATCCTTCGACGCCGGAGACCAACGGAACAGGCTGAGCTGGGATTTGCTGAAGAGGAGGATCTCGCCGTCCTTGTCCACGAAGACATCGTCCGGAGTGAAGGCGAGGCCGCGCGGATCCACCGGTTGCCCCGGGGTGGGAGCCGAAAGCAAGCTGAGCGGCACCGCTTGCACGCTCAAGCCATGATCATTCGAGCCATCCGCGAAGAACACGACGGCATCCTCCTGATCCACCGCCATACGCAGGCCGGTGGCCGGAAGGATGTGGCTGCCCGCTTCGAGCAAAGCGTTGCTATAGGATTGCAGCTTGTTGCCGCGAAGGAGGATGGGGATGTCCTGTCCATGGAAGCTCAGGTCGGTGAAGGACCCGCCGAAGCTGTTCGTGAAGCTCAGCGAGTCGGTGGAATAGACGGTGCCCGAGTCGTCCGCGACGCGCGCGCCGTTCGGGAAGACGAAGGTCCTCGTGGCACCGGGGTAATCCCCATGATACGGGCTCTCGCTGCCCTTGATCAGTTTCCCATCGGCACCGATTTCGAGATAATGGATGTCCGAAGGAGAAACCCCGGAGCTGCGGAAGAAGGTCCGGTTCAGGGCGGGGGCCGGCGAGAAGCCAACGCCCGAGTACCAGTAATCGAAGGTCGAAAGGAAATTGCCGTTCAGCTTGTTCAGGGTGG
>CAMLOZ010000475.1 GCA_946481625.1 uncultured Haloferula sp.
GAAGCCCTCCGCTTCCTTCAACCCCGCGATGCCGCCGACCACAGATGTGACAATAAGTGGCACGATGATCATCTTGAGCGCCCGCAGGAACAGATCGCCGACCAGCTTGCAAAGCTCGATCGCTCCTCGGATAAATTCGGGTTGCTCACCCTCCGGAAAGATCCCGCGGAACGCAGTGGCCGTAAGCGTGGCAAGCAGGAGTGCGGCAAGAATCTGCCAGTGGAGGGCGATGCGTTTCATGCGGATTCCAAGTGAGGAGCCTGCACCGGCGCACACCCCATATCGTTAGAAAACGGGCTGGCGGCGGCCAGGGCAAGCCGCATCGGCCCCGGCATTTGCATTTGGAACTTCGGCATCGGGACCTTAAGCTCCGGGCGTGCTCCCTTGGTTCCAAAACGGATCGTTCCCTCTCTATCTGGCCCCGATGGCCGGGGTGACCGACGTGGTCTTCCGCCAGATCTGCAAGGAACTGGGCGCGGACGTGATGGTCACCGAGTTCGTCTCGGCAGAGGGAATCATGCAGGCCGATGAGCGGACGCGGAAGTACACCGAGTTCACCGAGGAACAGCGGCCGGTGGGCGTGCAACTCTTCGGCGGCGACGGCGAGCGGATGGGCGAGGCGGCGAAGAAGATCATCACCTGGAAGCGCCCGGACTTCATCGACATCAATTTCGGCTGCCCGGTGAACAAGGTGGTCGCGAAAAACGGCGGCTCTTCCCTGCTCAAGGATTGCCCGACCCTCGCCTCGGTAGCCTCCGGGGTGAGAAACGGCGTGGCGGGCGAAGTCCCGGTAACCGCAAAAATCCGGATCGGCTGGGATGACAGGACCATCAACGCCGTCGAGGTGTGCCGGATTCTCGAGGATTGCGGGATGGAAGCGATCGCCGTCCACGGCCGGACCCGCTCGCAGGGCTATTCCGGCGACGCGAACTGGGAGGTGATCGATGCCTGCGCCCGGGCGGTGAAGATCCCGGTGATCGGCAACGGGGACATTTCAAGCGGCGAGGACCTTGCCCGGCGGAAGCGGGAGACGGCGGTTTCCGGCATCATGATCGGGCGCGCCGCCATGCAAAACCCCTGGGTGTTCCGGGAGGCGAAACATTTTCTCCAAACCGGAGAGACCCTGCCAGCGGTCCCGCTCGAAGAACGTTGGGCGCTGGTCCTGCGCCACTGCCGGCTGGCCGTGACAAGTGCCAGATATGGCGCGGAAAGGCACGCCATGATGTCGATGCGGGCCCGCCTGATGGCTTATTGCAAGGGCTTTCCGGGTGCCAAGGAGCTGCGGCAGCGGCTCGCCAAGGTCGAATCGGTGGCGGAAGTGGAAGATATCGCCGCCGCCTCGCTTGCCGCGGCGGAAGCGGTTCTGGCGTGAGTCATTACAATTTCGGATTTGCTTGCCCAAAGTCCCTGCTAGGGTCCGGCCCATGGAAAGCCATGAAGTGCTGCGCCGGGCATTTGCAAAAACCAGTCCAAAGGCCGTAGCGGCGGACCTCGGGATCTCTCTCTCACTGGTTTACAAGTGGGCGGAAAAGCAGAGCGACGACGGCAGCGGCAGCCGCAACCCGCTGGACCGCTTGATGAAGATCGTCGAACTCAGCGGCGATCTCGGCGTGATCGAATGGCTGTGCCAACAGACTGGCGGGTACTTCGTGCGCAACCCGCAAAGCCACTGCGAGAAGGGCTACCAGGTGCTGCCCGCGACGAACGAGATCATCAGCCAGTTTTCCGTGCTGCTCCAGCAGATCTCCGCCGCCGCGATCGACCACTCGATTAGCTCGAAGGAAGCGAAGGAGATCCGCGAATGCTGGGACAAGCTCAAGAGCTATGCTGAAGGCTTCGTGCGCTGCTGCGAAGAGGGCGACTACGACCAGATGATGCACATTCCGAAACCCTCCGAAGGCCCGGCGCGTTATACCGCGAAGAAATAGGCAGGCTCAGAGCGGGGCAGCCGGAATCTCCGGCGTCGCGAGGTAAGCCGTGGGGTCCGCGATTCCCGCGAGGATGAAGGCTTCCCGCCGCTCGACGCAGGTGCCGCAGGTCCCGCAATGGATCTCGCCGCCCTTGTAGCAGGACCAGGTTTCGGAGAAATCGATACCCAGTTCGACCCCGCGGCGGGCGATGGCGGTTTTGTCCATCGCGATGAAGGGACGCATGAGCCGGATGCGGGCGTAGGTGCCCTCCTCCATCGCCGACGCCATTCCCCGCATGAAGGGTTCGCGGCAGTCGGGGTAAATCGCGTGATCTCCGGAGTGCGCGGCAATTGCCAGGGCCTCGGCCTCGACGCTTTCCGCGAAGCCACATGCGATCGCCAGCATGATTCCGTTGCGGAAGGGCACCACGGTCCGCTTCATGTTCGCCTCCGCGTAATGGCCGTCGGGAATGTCGCCGCCGCTCTTCAGGAGGTCGGAAGCGAAGCACTCGTTCATGAAAGCGAGATCGATCGTCCGGTGCGGGACACCCACTCGTTCCGCGTGCAGTTTGGCAAAAGGGATCTCGCGTGCGTTGTGCTTCGAGCCGTAGTCGAACGACAGCGCGGCGACGACCTCGTGTTCCCGCATCACCTCGTAAAAGGCGGTCACCGAGTCCATCCCGCCGCTGAGCAACACTACCGTCTTCATTGGCACTTCGAACTTCTCACTTGGACCTTCAGCCCTCCGGGCACCGCGCTTCCGCGGTGAGCTGGATTCCCCCGCGCGGCGAGAACTTGCCGTTCACCACGATTTCCAGCGGGGCCATCGCGGCGATCAGATCGTCGAGCACCCGGTTCACGATCTCCTCGTTGAAGGCGGGCAGGTTGCGAAAGGAAGCGAGGTAAAACTTCAGGGACTTCGTCTCCACACAGCGCTCGCCGGGGACATAGCGGATCACGAGATGAGCCGTGTCCGGCTGGCCCGTCACCGGGCAGAGGGAGGAGAATTCCGGGCAGTCCAAGGTGATCCAGAAGCGGCGGCCGGGGCGGCAATTGGGGAAAGTCTCCAGCTTCGCCTCGTCCGGGCTGGCCGGCAGACGGTTCTCGGAATGGCCCAGCAGGGTCAGATCGGTTGGCTTCACGCCGGGAGGATGCCCCCGCCCCGCCCCGCTGTCGATGGCGCGATGGGCCGATATCTCGTTGAGGACCGGCCCGTATCGCCTAGGATCGCCTCCATGATGAAACGGATCTCCATTCTCGCCTGGCTCGCGCTTTCCGCCGGAATGCAGGCATTCGCCGCCGACGAAACCCCGAAGGAGGAGAAGAAACCGGAGAAACCCGTGAAAGGCCACGTCTTTGCCTGGCCTTTCATGGACTGGAAGGAGATGCAGCCGCGCGGCGGGATGACCCAGGGATCGGAAGTCACCCTGCTGAGCGGAGCGAAGGAGGCTTGGAAGCGGCTCCGGGAGCCCGGTCTGGGCAAGTTCGAGCAGGACCGCCGCGCGATCCTCGCGCTCGCGGGAAACTACCGGGTGAGCTTCGACTTCACGGAAACCGTGGGCTTGGTTGAGAACTTCAAACCGACCCGACCCTATTTCTCATGGGGCACGGAGAATGTCACCGTGCTCGAGGACAAGGGGCAATTTATCAGTCTCCAGCACTCGCTGGTGATGTATTTCAAGAACGAGAAGGGAGAGGCGTCCGGCCCTCACGTGATGAAGCACTGGCGGCAGGACTGGACCTGGCAGGATCCCGAGATGCAGGTCTATCAAGGCAATCTCACTTGGAGGAAGATTCCGACC
>CAMLOZ010000476.1 GCA_946481625.1 uncultured Haloferula sp.
GCGCACGGCGGCGGGCTCAGCCCCGAAGGCCGCGGCCACGGCGTCTTCCACCAGACCCTCCTTGAGGCCGATGCGGAGATCGCCGGTGAGCAGCTTCACCAGGGTCTCGCCTTCCGCCGGATGCAGAGTGCGGAGGCGGGCGGAAAGCAGGTCGATGCGCGCGAGCGAGCCGGGCGCGGCGGCCAGCTCCATGAAGAAGGCGGAGAGCCCCTGCAGCGTGAGGGGCTCGGGCTTGAGCGGCAGCTCCTGGAGGAAGAGGCGGGTCGTGCGGGCGGCATCGGCCTGCGACAGCGAGATCTCGCGGTAGCGTTCCTCGCGCGCGCCGGGGAGCTTCAGCAAGGCGCGGCGCAGGGTGGCGGACCCGGCATAGGCGGCGCGGCGGTCGGCGGCGCGCGGCAGGGCGCGACCGGTGAGCCAGTTCGCGGCCAGCGCCAGATCGTCCTCGCTTTCAAGCCCCTTGAGATAAGCGGCGAGGTGGCGGATTTTCTCCAAGCGGCTGCTCGTCTCGCCGGTCAGGCGGCAGAGGCTGGTGAAGTCCGCAAGCGCGCAGATCGGCCGCACGTGGCGAGCGCTGGCGGTGGTCTGGATGCCGCTGCCGGTCGCCATGCCGCGGGGGCCGGGTTGGGCGAGTGCGAGTTCGAGTTGATCGTTGCCGTTGGCGGACCAGGCATCCTGCCCGCGCAGGCGCAACTCGGCGGCGAACTCCCGGGTGTAGCCGTGGACCGTGAGGATCTTCTTCGGCCGCACGCGCTGGATGCACTCCATCAGGCCGGGATAGTCGGCGTGATCGGACATCGGGATCGCCTCGTCCACGCGGTAGCGGAAGGTCGCGCCGGGCACCATCGCCCAGCCGCTGAGCATCGCCACGCGGCGGTTGCCCACGGCGCGCAGGAGCTTCGAGCGCACGGCATTCGGCGGCGCGATCACCGCATGGCCGGGCGGCACCGTGCCATCGAGGAGCTGCGGCTCCGGCAGGCAGGACACGCCCGCATCCCGGCACGCGCGGGTCATCTCCGCGACATTCGGGTGGAGCAGCACGGGGATCTCGTGCTCGTGGAGCAGGGCCAGCGCTTCCTGCGCCTTGCCGAGCGAGTAGCCGAGCAGCACCGGCACCTCGCCATCGGCGAGCGTGTCGTGGACGAAGCGCAGCACCGCGGTCTCCACCTCCATCTGCGAGGGGAAATTGAACTGCGGCAGGCCGAAGGTCGTTTCCAAGATCAGGAGGTCCGCCTGCTGGAAGACCACCGGCTCGGCGGTGCGGCCTTTGCGGACCTTGAAATCGCCCGTGTAGAGAAGAGTCGATCCATCCGCGATGCGGGTGACGTGCAGCATCGCCGAACCCGCGATATGCCCGGCGGGGAGCAGGCGCAGGCGATGCCCGTTCCGTTCCACGGCGGCGTGGAACGAGGCGGGCTCCAGGCGCGATTCGGGGATGCCGTAGCGCGAGCGGACCAGCGCCGCGGTCACGGTCGAGCACAAGGCCATCTCGTGGCGGGCGAAGTGGTCGGCATGCGCGTGCGAGACGAAGGCCCACGGCTGCGCGTCCCACGGATCCAGCCACAAATCGGCCTCGGGGAGGTACAAACCGCGTTGGAACCGGACTTCGATCACGCTCGCCGGCGAAGGTGGCCGCGGATCGCCGCCGGGCCAAGCGGGAAGCGCGTGGAATGACAGAGGGGGCAAGGGGCATTTTGCGCGGTGCGGAGGGTCCGCGTGTCCGGCCGTCCATTGCCTGGGCCGCGGATGGATGGACGGTGGACAGGTTTCCGTTTCTGCTGGAGGGAGCCTGCGGATTTTTGAATGGGTCTCAAGAGCCCCAAAGGAGCGGTGCTTTAAGCCCCAAGGGGTGATAAAGAGAAAGTCCGGGGTAAGCGAAGCGCAGCCTTGGATCGGGTTCCCCTAGTAACCCTGCTCGCGAATCAGCCGGGAGATACGGGCCTTGCCCGGGCGCAGTCCCTTGTGACGCAGCGCGGGTAGCAGGCGCGGAGTGGATCAGGAATAGGTCTCCTCGTGGCCCGCCTCGTTTTTCCATTCCATAAGCTTCCCCTAAGATAGGTGGATAGAATGGAATTCTTCACCCGCGGACAAGCTCCTCGGGCACTTCCACCACATCCTCCCCGGGGCTAACAAAATAGCGGTCGCCTTCCTCGCGCTCCAGGATTTGCCCGCCGGTGAAACTGCCGAAGGCCGGGAGCACCAGCATGTCCCCGCGCAGCAGGAAACAGGGCAGCCGCAGTGCGGTGCGCTTGCCGTCCGCGATCCTCACGTAGGGGTGCCAGTGGGCTGCCACCGCGATCACATCGTCCGGTACGTCCGCAGGATCGTGAACGATATGGACACCATCGCACACCACCGACTCCACCGGCTTCATGCCGTGGGGGATCCGCGGGAGTTTCCGGTCGTGGTTGCCGAGCACCAGCTGGACCGGAATGCGGACCTCATCGAGCCACTTTTCAATCAGTCGTTCGATCTCGTCCGTGAGCCCTGCAGGGGAGTGAAACAGGTCGCCGTTCACCACCAGACGGGTTGCCTGGTGCCAGTGGCAGAGGGCACTCAAACGTTTGAGATCGGCCTCGCTGTCGCCCTCGGGAATGGCGAGGCCCTGCGCTTGAAACGCACTCGCTTTGCCGAGGTGGAGGTCGGCTGCCACCAAGGTCCCGTCTTCAAGAAGCACTCCCAGGCCGGGAAGGAGCTGGAACGTTCGTTCTTCAATTTGGAGGTTCATTTTGAAGCGGCTTGGTTGAGGTCTTGAAGCATCTGTTCGAGGCGGCTGGCGGCGTCGCCGGGTGACAAAGTTGCCGACAATCGGTCCGCCCACAAGGGGAAGGCCATGGGTGTTAGATTTTCCGTTTCAACCAAGTGTATGGGGCGCTTGGCGAGGTCGACGAGAACCCTGTGCAAGCGGCTGAATTCAAATTGACGCTCCAAAATTTCACGCTCGGACTGGAGAAGGAGGAGGTTGCCCGGATCGTAGCGTTCCAGCACCTCGAAAAGGAGCCGGGAACTTGCTTGAACCTCGCGTTGGGAACGGGTCGGACGACCTGGCAAGTTCTGCAGAATGAGGCCCGCCACCCGCGCGACTTCGCGAAACTGGCGACGGGCGAGTTCCGCCGTATTCAGGCAGGCGATCACGTCGTCCAATAAATTATCAAACGATAGATTCAAACGAATGGACTCCTCGCTGACGTCCAATCCGCGCCGGGCGCTAAGAGAGAAGCCATAGTCGTTCTGTGTGATGGTCACGCTATCCTTCGTCTGCATGCGGTAAGCCATCAGCGCCCCGATTCCCTCGTGCACTACCCGCCCCGCCATCGGGTAAACAAACAGATGTTCTTCCCAGCGGGAGCGCGTGTGCTCGACCAGGAGGATTCGGTCGTCCGGCAGTTCCGACCACCGCTTTTGGATCGCGAGGATGGGGGCCACCGCCTTCATCTCCGGGGCCGGTTTGCCCTCGCCTCGGAGGCGGGCGGCGGTTGCGTGGGAGAGTTCGGTGGAGAGCGGCATTTTGCTGCCGCCCCAGATAGCGATGTTCCCCTTTGCATCGCCCTTGGCCGGTCGCACCGTGGCGACCTTCAGGTGGAGTCGGACCAGTTCCAATTTGCGCCCGGCAAAAACGAATAGGCTACCGGGTTTCAAACGAGCGATGACTCCCTCCTCGACCGTGCCCAGATTCTGTCCGTTCGCGAAGCGGACAGTGACGTG
>CAMLOZ010000477.1 GCA_946481625.1 uncultured Haloferula sp.
TTCAACCGCGCCTGGCGCAAGGCCGGCCCCTTCGGAGATTTCGCCCTTTTCCGCCGCCCCGGCGAAGTGATCCGCCCCGACAAGATTCCCAACGGCATCCCGGTCCGTCTCATGCGCACCGATCCCGCCCGCGGCCAGCGCCACATCCTGGACGCCTCCCTCCTCGCCATCCGCGCCGCCCGGCAGCGGATCTGGATCGAGAACCCGTATTTCGCCCACGACGAAACCGCCCTCGCGCTGGTCGCCGCCGCCCGCCGCGGCGTGGACGTCCGCGTGATCCTTCCCGCCCGCGGCGACTCCACCCTCATGGACATGGGCAATCTCGCCACCGCCCGCGAGCTGATCCGGGCCGGCGCGAAGATCTACCGCTACCCGCGCATGACCCACATGAAGGTCATGATCTGCGACGGTTGGGCGCAGGTCGGCTCCGCGAATCTCGACACCCTCAGCATGCGGATCAACCGCGAGCTCAATCTCGCCTTCTCCGACCCCGCCACCGTGAAGTCGCTGGAAAACCGCGTCTTCCTGCCGGACTTCCGCACTTCAAGGCCCGTTTCGATGGAAGAGACCGCCTCCCCGATCGCCCCGATCGCGGAAACCGTAGCGGACCAGCTCTAGGATTCACGCCCCTCAGCCGCGGCCGAAATACGCCCGCCGCCCGCGGATTTTATGCTTTGCGCCGGGCAAACCCGACGGAATGGTTCCGGGCATATGAAGTGGGGTATCTATGCCGTTCTCGTCGTTTGTGTTGCTCTCGCGTGGATGAAATTCGCGGGCACCCAGAGCGCCATCGAAAAGCAAAAGAGCGAGCTGATCGAGATGAAGAACAGCGGCGAGGATCTCGATGAGGAGATCAACACCCTGGAGAACAAGATCGAGGGCAAGGAGAACGAAAAGACCTTCACCGGCATCCTGCTGGCCTTCCTGACCGCCGGTCTGGTCGGCATCGTTTTCGTCATCCACGTCCTGCCCGCCATCGCCCAGCGCTTCACCCACGCCGTGTACGACAGCGCGGAGATGGTCGAGAAAGACCCGATGCACGACGCCCGCGCGAAGGTGGCCCAAGGCGACTGGGAAGGTGCCATCGAGGCCTTCCGCAACGCCGCCGCAGCCGAGCCGCTCAATCGCCTGCCGTGGGTGGAAATCGCCAAGATCCAGGTGGACCAGCTCGAGGATCCGGGTGCCGCCGTCCAGACCCTCCGCACCGCGATCGAAGGCCAGGAGTGGGAGGAAAACGACGCCGCTTACCTCATGTTCCGCCTCGCGGAAATCTACGATTCCGAGCTGAGCGACCGGACCTCCGCCGCCACCACGCTGCAGCAGGTCATGGAGCAGTTCCCCGAAACCCGCCATTCGGCCAACGCCCGCCACAAGCTCCACGAGTGGGGCCTTGTCTGAGGCCATGCGCGGAAGGCTCCGCCGCACGGTGGAGCGCCACCCGCTCCTGTGGGTGGCCCTCGTCGCCGCTTCCGCCGTCGTCGCGGCGGACGGCCGCCCGATCCCCGGGCTCTCCTGCTTCGTACTTCTCACCACCCTGCTCTTCCTGGCGGGGCGGGTGAAGATCACCTTGGCCGCCCTCGGCTTCGCGATCCTGGCCGCGGGCCTCCACGGCTGGCGCTTGGCTCCCCAGACCAAGGAGCTCTCTTCGATCACACGCGAACACGTGCGCTCCGCGGAGATCGTCGCCCGCGTCCTCTCCGATCCACGGGCCTCCGGCCGCGGCTGGGCGGCGCTCGTGGAAGTGGAGCAGGGCGGCTCCGGTTTGGTGTGGTTCCGCGGCGAAGGGCCGGAAATACCCGCCCGCGGCGAAACGATCGGAGCCCGCGGACGCTTCCTGCCTTTCCCAAAACAGCGGAACCCCGGCACCTTCGATGTCGCCTCCTGGCTTTACCGCCAAGGCGCATGGGGCAGCTTCGACGCCACGGAAGAGGCCCATGAACTCGCCGCACCCCCGCCGCTCGACCAGTGGCAGGCCCGCCTGCGGGACAACTTCCGCCACTCCGTCACGAAGGGCCTCGATCCGGCCGGACCCGAGGCCTCCGTGATCCGCGCGATGGTTCTCGGCGACTATCCCGAAGGGGCCGAAGACCTCGTCGAAGCCTACCGCGCCAGCGGCACGCTCCACGCCTTCTCCGTCAGCGGCATGCACGTGGCCATGGTCGGCCTGATCGGCTGGTTCGTGCTGAAACTCCTCGGGATCCCGCGGCGCGGCGCGGTGCTGATCCTCCTCGCCGGCATGCTCGCCTATGCCTGGGTCACCGGGATGAAGCCGCCGGCGGTCCGCTCGGTCATCATGGCTGCCGCCCTGCTCGGTGCCTTCCTCGTGCGGAGACGCCCCGACTTGCTCAACGCGCTCGGCTTCGCCCTGCTCGCCGCCGTCCTCACGAACGGTCACCTGATCTTTCAAATCGGCGTCCAACTCTCCTTCGGCGTCGTTTTCGTGATCGGCATCGGCACCGCCTTCGCCTCGCGCTTCTTCTCCTGGATCGAGCGCCGCGAACCCTACCTGCCGCGCTCGCTCTACGGAAAAGGCCGCGCCGCCTGGCTCTGGGTGCGCGAGTGGACCGCCTCGGCCCTCGCGGCATCCACCGCGGCCAGCCTCGGCTCGGTGCCCCTCACCCTCTGGCACTTCGGCTTCGTCGCCCCCGTCTCGATCCTCGCCAGCCCGCTGGTCGGCATCCTCGTCCTCGCGCTGATGGCGCTCGCCTTGGCCGCCGTGGTTCTCAGTCCCCTGCCCTCCGCCCAAGCCACCGTCAACCGCGCCAACGGACACGTTGCCAATGCGTGCACCGGCACCGCCGCCTTTTTCGCCGCAGTCCCCGGCGGCAATTCCACCATCCCCCGCGGCCGCCCCGCGGAGAATTTCCTCGTCGTCTTCGACCCCGGATACGGCGGCGGCGCTTCGGTCCTCCACCAGAACGGCTCCACCGTCCTGATCGATGCCGGCAGCCGCGCGGCCTTCGGCAAGGTGCTCGGACCCTCGCTCCGCCACTTGGGCCTCCAGCCCGACAGCATCGCGCTGACCCACCCGGACGGCGGGCACATCGGCG
The DNA here is from genome assembly GCA_946481625.1 of uncultured Haloferula sp. The sequence continues at coordinate 3,051 of CAMLOZ010000477.1, forward strand.
GCACGCTGGATGCGCTCGAAGTCTATCCTGTCCGGCAGATCCTCATTCCCGTGAGCCGCGCGCGCAGCTCGATCTTCCGCGCCCTCGTCGAAACAGCGGAGAACAAGGGCGTCCCCACCCTCCTCGGCGTGCCAGGCAAGACCTACCCGGTCAATGCTGGAACCTGGCTCGAAGTCCTCCACCAGCCGCCCCCCGACGACGTAAACACCGTCGCCGACGAGCGCGTCATGGTCCTCCGCCTCCACTGGCAAGGCTGGCGCATCCTGTTCCTCGGCGATGCCGGCTGGACCACCGAGCGCGCCCTCATGGATAGCGGCAGGGATCTCTCCGCGGACATCATCGTCGCCGGCCGCAACCGCCACGACTCCTCGCTTGGCGACGACTTCCTCGCTGCCGTCAAACCCCGCGCCATCATCGCCAGCCACGCCGACTTCCCCTCCGAAGAGCGCATCCCCCCCTCCTGGGCCGCCCATTGCCGGGAACTCGGGATCCACCTCCTCGACCAAGGCAAAACCGGTGCCGTTACCGTCGCCCTCGAATCGAACGGCTCGATCAACCTCCGCGGCTTTCTCGACAGCTCCGGGCTGCCGCTGTCCCGGTGACTGTTGCGGGTGAGGGGGTCAGGGGTCGGAAAAAGAAGGGGGAGCCAC
>CAMLOZ010000478.1 GCA_946481625.1 uncultured Haloferula sp.
CTCGTCGCCGGGCGGCAATTCCGCGGGGAAGTCGTTTCCGCCCATCGCCCAGTCGAGCCAGCGGTGCTGGAAATCGTAGAGGAAATGGTTCTCAGGCGGTTCGCCCGCCGGGGTGCGGCACTCGCTCCAGAGCGACTTGTATTTGAGGACCGCATCCAGGAAAGCGCGGGTGGGGTCCATGCCCGTGCGCTTCGCGGAGAAGATCCGCTCGGTCAGGAGCCGGAGCGTCTGGGCGTTCCCCTCGAAGCCGCCGTAAGGAGCCATCAGGTGATTCAGGGTGCGCTCGCCGGCGTGACCGAAGGGCGGATGCCCGAGGTCGTGCGAGAGACAGGCGGCTTCCACCAGATCCGGGTCGATGAAGAAATCCTCCGCGAGGGGATCGCCGGCGTGCTTCAGCCAGTGGCAGATCGAGCGTCCGATCTGTGCCACTTCCAAAGAGTGGGTGAGGCGGGTGCGGTAGAAATCGTACTCCCCGCTCCAGAACACCTGGGTCTTGTTCTGCAGTCGGCGGAAGGTGGGGGTGTGCAGGATCCGGTCGCGGTCGATCTGGAAGGGCGTCCGGAAATCCCCGGTATCCTGCGTTCCGGAAACGCGCTCGGTATCGAAGGCACCGTAGAAGCGGTTGGGCATCGGCACCGTGATTAGCGGTTCGGCCCCACGGGCGGCAAAGGAAATCCTTCCGCGCCGGAATGGTGAAAGTTCCTGAATCTGTTGAGAGAAGGGAAACATTTCCGCCGTTTCCGCCACAAAGTATGCCTGTCGTCTCGCTTTTGGCGGGAAACACGCTTCGATCATCCGGTTCGCCGTCCCATGAATAACGTCAATCCTTTCAAGCGCCTCTTCTTCTGGCTGTCGGGTGCCGGCACGGAAACCCTCGAGCAATGCCCCAACTGGGAGCAGCGCAAATACGTCGCGTTCGGTGCCACCGTCCTGGTGCCGTGCGCCTTCGCTTTCATCGCGTGCTCCTACGCGCTCTCCACCCTGACCGACAACCCGCGGGTGATCTATCCGGTGGCGGCGGTCTGGGCCTTCATCATCCTCACCATCGACCGCGCGCTGCTGGCGGGCTACCGGCCCTTCCTGTCCTGGTGGCGGAAGATGTCGCAGTTCTCGCTGCGGCTGGTCGTGGCGATCCTGATGGGCTTGACGATCGCGCACCCGCTGGTGCTGCTGCTTTTCCGCGACACGATCCAGACGGTGGTCGAGGAGGACCGCTCGAGGGAGATCGCGGCGGAGCGGGAGAAATTCGCGGTGACGAAGGAGGCGGCACGCGGCGAGGTCACCAAGCTGGAGGAAGCGATCGAGGCACAGCGCGAGAAGCGCAAGGAGACCTTCCAGGCGAAGTTCATCATCCAGGAACGGGAGGACGCCCAAGCCGCGATTCCCGGTCTGACGCCGGAGCAGCAGGCGGAACTGAAGGCCGCCACGGACGAGGCCACCAAGCCCTTCCGCGACCGTCTCGACATCGTCAACAAGCAGTCCGACGAATACTCTCCGCAGTATGCCAAGCTGCAAACCGAGTTGGGCTTCTGGCAGGCGGAGTTCGAGCGCGAGTTGAACGGCCAGCGTTCCGGCTTGCGGGGCGAAGGGCCGCGCGCGCGCTCGATCCGCGCCGACCAGCTTGAGCCGCGCCGCGAGGAATCGAAGCGTCTCGGTGCCCTGCTCGAGCATCTCACCGCCGAGAAGGCGACTCTCCAAACCCAGGTGCGCCAGGCGGAGAAAGGTGCCATCGCCAGCTTCGAGGCGAAGCTCGCGGAGATAGCCGCGGCGAACAAAGCCGAGGAAGAACGCGTGGCCGCGCTCAAGCGCAAGGTCGAGGAAAGCCAGGCGGACTCCTTCACGGAGCAGCAGAACTCGCTGCGCTCCTCGATCGACCAGCAGATCGAGATCCGCCTCGCCGAACTGAAGCGGGCGCAGGACGAACTCGGAGCGGTCGCCGCGGATGAGCGTTCACGCATCGAAGCGATCCAGGCCGAGCCGCGGAAGGACATCCTGACCCAGACGCTCGCGCTGCACGGGCTCTTCAAGGCCGGGAGCGAGGGCGGTCAGTTCGCCTTCGCCACCTACATCGTGCTGACCTTGCTCTTCATGCTGGTGGATACGATCCCGCTGATCGTGAAGTTCTTCACCAAGCCCGGTCCCTACGACACGCTGCTGGACCGCGACGAGATCACCTACGATGCCGAGCACAAGGCCTTCCGGACGAGCCACCAGCGCTACATGGAAAAGGTGGCCGCCGGCAATCTCTTCGCCGTGACGCGGAACAAGCGCCTGGAAAATGCCTTGGTCGATGGCGTGGAGCACTCGCGCGCCGCACAGGAGTTCCTCGATTCGCTGATCCAGATGGAGAAGTCCTTCGCGGAGAAGATCCGCTTGGAGCAAGAGGAGGCACGCCATGCCGGACCGGAGAAACTCGCCGCGCTGGAGGCGATCAAGAAGCGCTTCTACGAAGACATGCAGCACCGGATGGAGGTGTTTTTCGCGGGGCAGCATGCGTGAGGCGCTACTTCTCGCCGGACGGCACGACAATCTCCGTTTCGAGCGAGAAGGGCACGATCTTCGTCGGGAATCCGTCGGCACCCCATTCCAGCTTCTGCACGCGGGTGCTGCGGCCGCGATAAGTGTATTCCTTAGAGGTCTTCGCGTGATAGGCGATCCAGTCCTCCTTGCCATCGGGGGACTTGAAAAAACCGTGATGGCCGGGACCGAAGACGCCTGCGGCATCGCTCCGTTCCAGCAGGGGCTCGGGTTCCTGGGTCCATGAGGCGGGATCCAACGGATCCTTGTCGTCGGTCATCCACACGTAGCCGACCTTGTAGTCCGGCTTACCGGTGTCGCAGGCGGAGTAGGTCAGGAACAGGCGATTGCCGTGCTTGAGCACATACGGTCCTTCCCGTACTTCCTCGCAGCCGAAGCCGGAAGCCGGGATCGGCACACGCTGCCCCTCCAGCGTGAAAGGGTCTTTCATCCGTGCGATGAACAGACGATGGCCCGGATGCCCGGCCCACACGAAGTAATGCTGCCCGGCCTGCTCGAAGACCGTGCCATCGATGGCGTAGAATTCATCCTTCGGATCGGTCAGGATCTGCTTCGGCTCGCCGTAGGGGCCGATGATGCGGTCCGTCCCGCTCTCGGCCACGAACATGCGGTGCCGGGCGTCCTCGCCATCGGTCTTCGTGAAGTAGCAATACCATCTCGTGCCCTTCGGACCGGGCAAGCGGTGGAACTCGGCGGCCCATACCCCCTTGCCTTTCGCCCACACAGTGATCGGTTTCGCGTCCTTGAGACCGGCAACCGAGGGGGCGCTCCAGAGTTTCACTCGATCGCCTTGGGTGGTGGACAAATGATACCTCCCCTCGGCAAAGCCCATCCATGGGTCGGCCGAGGGATTGAGGGGGTTGCGGAAGGTGGCGGGCTCCGCCGGGACCTGAGCGATGCCGGAGAGGAAGAGGAGCAAGGCGAGTTTCATGGATCATTCTACGCGGCGAACCTGCGGACGTCTGGCACGGGGTCGTGTCAGCGAGTTTGACGTTGGCTCCGGGGAGCGCATCGGCCCAAGCTCGCGGCGTGAGCGCCTATACGTCCCTCGAAGCCCTTTTGCACGATGCCTTCTGGGCGGAGGAAGGTGAGCCTGCGGAACTTGCCTTGTTGGACGAGGTGCTTCGCGAGCATCCCGGGCCCTCGCTGGAGGTCGGG
>CAMLOZ010000479.1 GCA_946481625.1 uncultured Haloferula sp.
CGTTTTCGCGGGGACCGGGGCAATCGTCGTCAACGAGGTCACGGGCGGTGCCATCGGACACGCGGGGATCGCATTGGTCTTCGGCCTGGTGGTGCTGGCGATGATCCACACCTTCGGCGACGTCAGCGGCGCGCATCTGAATCCGGCGGTCACCATTGCCTTCGCCGCAGCGGGCCGCTTTCCGTGGAATGAAGTAGCGGCCTATGCCGGCGGACAACTCGCAGGGGCTTTCGCCGCCAGCGGACTGTTGAAGTTGCTGTTCCCCGCCTCCGCCACGCTGGGTGCGACGCTTCCCGCCGGTGCGGTTTCGCAGAGTTTCGTCCTCGAGGTCGTGCTGACCGCGATGCTGATGCTGACCATCCTGAGTGTCTCGACCGGCGCCAAGGAAAAGGGCATCACTGCCGGTATTGCCATCGGCGCGGTGGTGGGCCTGGAAGCCATGTTCGCCGGTCCGATCTGCGGGGCCTCGATGAATCCCGCCCGCTCGCTCGCCCCTGCGGTGATGAGCGGTCACTTCGAGTATATCTGGCTTTACCCCGTCGCCACCGTGCTGGGTGCCCTTATCGCCATCCCGCTCTGCATCGGTACGCGCGAGTCCGGCTGCTGCGGCGGCAAAAGTTCTCCATCATGAAACCGACCGTTCTGATCCTCTGTACCGGTAATTCCTGCCGCAGCCACATGGCCGAGGGCATCTTGCGCGCTACAGCCGGCGATATCCTCGACGTGCAAAGCGCGGGCTCGAAGCCGGCGGGCTACGTGCATCCGCTCGCGATCAAGGCGCTCGCCGAAGTCGGCATCGACATCTCCGCCCACCACTCGAAGCACATGGACGAGTTCCTGTCGCAGGATGTGGAAACCGTGATCACCGTTTGCGGCAATGCGGATCAGGCCTGTCCCATGTTCCCCGGCCAGCTGAACCGGCACCACTGGGGTTTCGACGACCCCGCGCACGCCACGGGCAGCGAGGACGAGCAGATGGCTGTCTTCCGCCGGGTACGTGACGAGATCCGCCGCGTCTTCGAAGCCTACGCCGCAGGACGGCGGGATGGGAAGTAGCGCGACTTTTCAAGTTGCGCCCGGAAGGCCTTGACCCCCACAACCGCGCAAGTGCGGATCCTGATCTACGCCATGGGCAGTGCGGGCGATGTCCACCCTTTCGCGGGTGTCGGCCGCGCCTTGCAATCCCGGGGGCATGAGGTGTTCCTCATCACCAGCGGCTATTTCGAGGATCTGGTGCGGCGTGCGGGACTCGGGTTCCGGGCGCTGGGCAGCGTCGAGGACTTCGAGCGCGTCCAGAGCGATCCCCATCTATGGCACCCGCGGAAGGCCTTGGCGTCGGTGATCCGGAACGCGGTCGATCCGTCCTATGGAATGATCCTCGAGGTTGCCCGGGAACTCCATGAACCGGGCAACACCGTCATCGTCGCCAGTTCCCTCGCCTGGGCCACGCTCAGCGTCCGCGAGATTCTCGGCATCCCCGTTGCCACCGTTCACCTCGCCCCCTCGCTCTTCGTCAGTTCCCATCGCCAGCCGGCCTTGCACGGTGCTCCCGTGCCGCAATCCGCGCCCCGCTGGATGAAGTCGCTCCAGTGGTGGGCGGCTGGAAGGATGGTGGACTCCCTGGTGCTTCCCGAACTGAACCGCTTCAGGAAACGGCACGGCCTTCCTCCCGCGAGGGACATGCTGCGGAACTGGCATTCCCCGGATCGGGTGATCGCCCTCTTCCCCGGATGGTTCGGTCCGCCGCAGCCGGATTGGCCGCAACAGACGCGCCTGACCGGCTTCCCGCTTTTCGATGAGAAGGAGATCCGCGAGCTGCCGCCCGGTTTGGAATCCTTCCTCGATGACGGCGAGCCGCCGGTGGTGTTCACCCCGGGTAGCGCGATGGATCGAGGCAACGCTTTCTTCGGAGAGGCCGTAAGAGCGCTCCGGCTTCTGGGAAAACGGGGCATCCTTCTCAGCCGCTTCACGAACACCATTCCGGCGGACCTGCCGCGGGACATACGGCACTTCCCGTACATTCCCTTCAGCCAGGTCCTTCCACGCGCGGCAGCCCTTGCCTACCATGGCGGCGTCGGAACCTGCGCCCAGACGCTTCAGGCGGGCATTCCCCACCTCGTCCAGCCGATGGCCCACGACCAACTCGACACCCTCAGCCGGGTGCGGGATCTCGGTCTCGGCGATGGCCTGCACCCGCGCCAGTTCGAGGCCAAGCGGATTGCCGCGATGCTCGACCGGCTTCTCCACGATCCCGCCGTGAAAGAACGGGCCATCGGAATCTCGGCACGTTTCGACCCAGCCGGCTGGATGAAGTCGACCTGCGATCTGATCGGAGACCTCGCTCCCTAGAGCATTTTAAATAAAACTGTAGCCGCAAGAGGCAAACCAACCGCGGGCGTCCTTGGCTGTTACCTTGTCCAGCGCCGTCGCGATCGCATCGTCGAGTTCATCCACCGTGCGCGCTTCCGATTTGCGCAGGCTCGCCTTGAGCTTGCTCCACATTTTCTCGATCGGGTTGAGGTCGGGCGAATAGGGCGGCAGGAACCGTGCCTCGGCCCCGGCCTTGGCAATGAGTTCAAGCGTCGTGGCATTCTTGTGCGGCGCGAGGTTGTCCATGATCACGATGTCGCCTTTCTTCAGCGACGGGCAGAGAACCGCTTCAACATAGGTCCGGAAGACCCCCGTGTCGGTGGCCCCGCCGATGGTCATGCACGCCGTGGTCCCGTCCAGGCGGATCGAGGAGATCATGGTGGTGGTCCGCCAATGGCCGCCAGGAGCGGCGGCATGTACCCGGCGGCCGCGCTGCGCCCGCCCGCGCAGACGGGTCATGTTGGTCTTGGCCCCGCTTTCGTCGATGAAGACGAGACGCGCCGGGTCCAATCCTCGCTGGAGCCGGCGCCACTTCCTGCGGGCCTTCAGGACATCGGCGCGGTCCTGCTCGCAGGCGCGGAGCGTCTTTTTTTATATGTGAGGTCCATGGATGCCAGGGCGTAGTGAATCGCAGGCAAGGTGCAGGATAGACCCGTGGCATCGCGCAGTTCTTCGAGGGTCATGTCCGGCTTGTTGGCCAAGTGCTCCTTCATGGCGTTCCTGTGGGATTCCAGGATGAGGGGTTTGCGGCCGCTGAGATGATGGCGCGGCGCGATGTCGCCGGAGTGGCGGCGTTGCTGGATGAGCTTCTTGACCATGCCCAGCGAGACCCGGTAGCGGCTTGCGATCTGTTCGCGGGTGCCTTCGCCACGGTCGTAGGAAGCCAGAATCCGTTCTCGCAAATCCATGGAAAGTGCGGCCATGACGGACCCTACCACGGCGGGGGCCTAACGGCTACGAAATTATTTAAAATGCTCTAGATCCAGACGAGAGGGATCTCGCCAGGTGGGCTTGTCGGAGGAGCGGGTTTCAACGTGACGAATAGCGGAGAGGACGACTTCCGCATCTATGCTGCTGACTGTATCGACGACCCAAGGCGGATTCAAGGCAAGGGCTTCTACCACATCGAGACGAGTAAAGGCTCATTCCGCCATCTTAAAGATGCCCAGCCGTCCGATCCTGATGGTCCCGTTTCCACAGATTTTCAGGATCGCGAGGGCAGGACTTCCGGATGTGTAAACCCATTCCTCGGTGATGAGAAAGCCGCGGTACGGTGCGGGTTTCTCGGTAAGGCTTCCCAAGCCGCCGTTGTGGTAGTGGTC
>CAMLOZ010000480.1 GCA_946481625.1 uncultured Haloferula sp.
ATTCGCCGCCATGCCGTGCTCGAGCTCCTGCGCGACCAGCCAATATCGCGGGGAGGCCTTGAACCTCCCCCGACCGCGCCATCCGATGGATGGCCGGTCCATCCGGTGAAGCTCGGATTGTTGTTTCTCACCGTCGGGGATGTGAACCACCCGGAAATCTGGGAAAGATATCTGGCCACCCACCCGTCTGCAGTTCGCGTTTTCTGCCATCCGAAAAATCCTTCGGAAGTAAGGTCCCGCCTGCTGTGCGAAAATATCATCCCGGACCGTGTCGAGACCCGGTGGGGCGAGATCTCCCTTGTCCAAGCGACCCGAAAGCTGATGGCAGCAGCTCTTTGTCATGAGGACCTGACGCATCTGATCCTCGTCTCGGATAGCTGCGTACCGGTCAAGCCGTTGTCCGAGGTCCTCCGGAGCATTCGAATCGACCCGCGATCGCGGTTCAAATTCTGGTATCCGAGAAATATCCGGGCTGGGGACCTCGATCATGCCGTAGCGAGCGCAAGCGTCCCTGCCGGCTGTCTGCGGTTTCAGTCCCAGTGGTGGATGCTTGACCGGGCCTTTGCAACGCTGGCTTTGGAGCGGGACGAGACCCGGAGGTTCGAGGAGGTAAGGGCGCCGGACGAATGGTACTTTGCGACGAAACTTGTGCTGGAGGGCATTCCTTTGGAAACGACGGTCTCGAAGAGGCCGGTTACTTGGGAGCGGAGGGCTATTCGCAGGGGAAGCCCTGCCAGTTGGACCGAACTGAGCACGGATGAAATGTGGGAGATCGAGGAATCCGGGGCCTTCTTTGCGCGAAAATTCCCGGTCGGCGCCGATTTGAAGCTGGTGACCAGATTGCTCTAATTCCACGCACAGGAGGAGAATCCCGTTCGAGCGGGACGGCGGGCGAGAAATTTTCCGGGCGAAGGGAGAAAGTGACAGATAGGTCCGTGGAACAGGTTCCATGGACCCCTATTATCCCCGTGTTTCCATGTATATTCTTCGGACTCGCTGACCTTGAACGGTGGCGTTATCCCGCGCGATCACGGGGGATGCATGCACATCATATATTAGCCATAATCACAGTGCCGGAGCGCCCCTCGATCCCGGATTTTCAAGGATTCCTGCGGTTTCCAACTACCGCTTGACAAGGGGGGGCAAAGCGAAAAATTTCCCCCCTTATGAGAGTGGCAAAACCCCAAATCTCCCGGCATTTGCTCGGGGCCTTCCTGCTCGCCGCATCACCCGAATTGGTGATGGCGCAGCAACCAAAGCCCCCGGCAGCCCCCGCGCCCGCCCCGGTGGCGCCCGCCGTTCTCAACCGTCTTTTCAACGAAGCGGAGAAAGCTTTCACGGCGAAGGAATACGCGACCGCCGTGGAAAAACTCACGGAATTGATCAAGGCGCTCGGCAACGCGCCGAACGCGAAGAGCCCCGAGTTGCAGCCCACCCTCGAGATGCTCCACTTCAACGTCGGCCTTGCCCACCTGCTCGGGGGCAACTTTGCCGATGCGGAAAAGGCCTTCGACGAGTGCGCGAAGAAGTTCCCCAAGGGCGAATACACGAGCCGCTGCTATCTGGGCATCGGTCGTGCGGCGATGGAGCAGGGCGAGGAAGCCAAGCGCCCGGTCGCGATCGAAGCCCTGAAGAGGGCGGCGGCTGATCCGAAGTTCCGCACCGAGGCCGGTCTTTCGCTCGGTCAGGTCTACATCCAGAACGATCAGCCGGAGGAAGCGCTGAGGGTCTTCCGCACGCTGATGGGCTCGGACGTGCGCACGCCGCAGCAGACGGCGGCGGCGGTGGAGGTGATCGGCCTGCTGGCCGAGACCGGCCAGCTTGACGACCTGGTCGTTTACCTCGACCGCCTGATCGCCCAGCCGGGCGTGCGCGACGCGATCGCCTGGTACACCAACCAGGTGATCGTGAAGGGCGACGAGATGGTGCAGGGCGAGAACTATGAGGCGGCGCTGGCGATCTACCGCTCGATTCCGCCGCGCGAGCAAATTTTGAAAATCCAGGCGGTGTCGCTGGAAAGCATGCGCAAGGAGCGCGACCTCCTCGACAAGCGGCTGAAGGCCGAGGAAAAGAAGCAGCTTTCCGAGCGCTCGAACGTTTCCGAATTGCTGAGCATGGCGGACGCCTCGCTCAAGCTGAACGAGGAAGCCAAGAAGGCGATCGAGGGGCTCGAGTATCTGGACGCCGCCCTGCTCATGCGCCGCGGCCGTTGCTATTATTACATGGACCGCTTCGAGGAGGCGCTGCTGTGCTTCCGCACGCTGCGCGAGAAGTACCCGAAGGCGCAGGACGCGCAGGCGGCCGCTTACGCGGAGATCGTGATCTACAACATGGTGAAGGACACCGCGAAGATCCGCGAGCTGGCCAACGCCTTCATGGTCAAGTATCCGGACGCCCCGAACATCGAGCAGGTCGCGACCCTGGCCGGTGAGGTGCTGGTGCAGACCGGCAATTGGGCCGAAGTGCTGAAGTTCTACGAGGATCTGGCCGCGAGGTTCCCTCAGTCCCCTTCGCTCGACCGCTTCTCGTTCTACCAGGCGGTGGCCAAGTTCCAGCTCGGCGAGTTCCTGCCTTCCGCGGAGATGCTGGAAAAGTTCCTGAAGGACTTCCCGAACAGCCCGCTCAAGGAGAACGCGATGTACCGCATCGCGATGGGTTACTTCCTCTCGAACAAGTACAAGGAAACGCTGCACTGGTGCCGCGAGTACCTGAACACTTTCCCCGAGGGCCACTACGCGGGCGACATGCTCTATCGCCTGGCCTTCATCGACTCGAACGACAAGGAAGTCGACCAGTCGCAGAACATCATCGACAACCTCGGGGGCTACCTCGAGAAGAAGCCGGATGATCCGGCGGCCGGTTCCATGCTCAGCCTGATGGCGGACACGTGGAAGAAGATGAAGACCAAGAAGGAGGACCCGGCCGAGGCGGCCGCGGAACTCAAGGGCTACGAGGACGAGGCCCTGAAGTGTTACATCAAGGCCGTCTGGAGCAAGAGCCCGGACGACGTGATCCAGTATGCGATGGATTCCGCCACCTCGATCCTGCAGGCGCGCAAGGACTGGCAGGGCATCGCGGACCTGCACGGCAAGTTCCTGAAGGAAAACCCGGAGCACCAGATGGCGCTGATGAGCGCGAACTGGGTTTCGAAGGCCATGGGCCGCCTGGGCAAGCCGGAGGAAGGTGCGGCGATCCTCGCCGACGTGATGGCCAAGAGCATCGGCAATCCCGAGAAGGAGCAGGTCGAATTCCTGATCACGGAGATCGTGAAGAGCATGGTGCCGCGCAAGCGCACCCCCGAAATGGCGGAGGAACTGGACACCAAGCTGACCGAGATGCTGAACAAGGCGGCGGAAGGCAAGGAGAGCCCGACGACCAACGCCCGCATCTACTACGGCCGCGCCCAGCTCGCCACGCTCTTCCGCGACAACAAGCGCGCGGAGAGCTACCTGACAGGCATCGCGACCGACACCAACATCCCCCCGGACGCCTTGAGCCCGGCGCTGCTTGCCGCCTGCGGAGACATCCTGCTCAAAACCGGCGACCTCGACCGTGCGGAGGAGATGTTCCGCCGCCTGGCGGACAAGTACAAGGAGTCCGGGTTCTCCGATGCCGGTCCGGTGGGAATGGGCCAGGTGGCGCTCGCCCGCAAGGAGCCGCAGAAGGCGCTGGAAATCTTCGAGAA
>CAMLOZ010000481.1 GCA_946481625.1 uncultured Haloferula sp.
GACATCCTGTTGCTTGAGGCCGTCTTCGTAGGTGACTCCGGTGCCGAGTGATATCGTCCTCATACCTGCCGTCGTTCGAGCATCTTCGCCTTGAGGGGATCGGACGCCTGCAAGTGCGCAAGCCCGATGGCCAGCGCGTCCGCGGCGTCATGGGGAGGCGTCTCCGCGAGGCCTAACAGCGCACGGACCATGAAGGCGACCTGCTGTTTGTCCGCCGTGCCTTTTCCGACCACGGCCATCTTGATCTTCCGCGGGGCATACTCGTAAACGTTGAGCCCCGCATCCGCCGCCGCGATCAATGCCGCCGCCCGCGCCGCACCCATCGAGATGGCGGTGCGGTGGGATTGCACGTAGATGATGCCCTCCACCGCCACCTCATCCGGCTGGTGCTTTTCGATCACGTTCCGCAGATGGCTGCGCACCGCGGCCAAGGCGGCGGATTGAGGCAGGCGGTCCGGGACCGTGATCACCTCGTAGGCGAGAGCCTTGGCGTCCCGGCCATCGCCTTCCACCACGGCATAGCCGGTGTTCCGGATCGCAGGGTCGATGGAGAGGACGCGCATGTTTTTTGCTTGGGCTAGGCCAATCCGTTGAGTTTTCGGGCGATCCATTTGGGATCACGGCGGAGGCGCAGCGATTCGATGTCCGTGGAAAGCGAATCCAGGAAATAGGAGCCAAGTCCCGCCTCCTTCCCTTCATAGAAGCGAAAACCTTCCCGCAAGTCGCGGACCGCGGAGGGCTGAATGGCGATCCTCACGGCAGATCTTCGCGAAGCTGCTTCTTCGCAACTTCCCAATCGATGAACTTCTCTTCGCCGGATGCAGTCAAACGCTCTCTTTCGGCAAGCACCTCTCCGTGCCAAGCAGGTGAAACGATCTCATCCGGTCCGGAAGCGAGGTCCTGCCAGAGATCTTCCATGAGCTGCAGCTTATCCGCGACGCTCATCTTCCCGAGATCGACTGCAATAGCCATGAAGCAATTTGGCCTGATCGGGCCCGGGAATCAACGCCGCTTTTTCTTCCCGCCCATCGGCTTCTTGCGGATCGGCTTGGACGGGGAGTCGTCGAGAAGGGCCGTATAGATGTAGGGGAAGCCCTCCAGCTTGCGGCGCGGGATCTTCTGGTCGATGAAGATCTCGACGGACTTCGCATACTCCAGTTCGTCCGCGGTCAGCAGCGTGAAGGCATCGCCTTCCGCTTCGGCCCGGCCAGTACGGCCGATCCGGTGCACGTAATCCTCGGCATTCTCCGGGACGCGATAGTTGATCACGTGGGAGACGCCCGAGATGTCGATCCCGCGGGCGGCAACGTCGGTCGCCACGAGCACCTCGTAGTCACCGCTCTTGAAGCCGGCCAGCGCTTTCATGCGGTCCACCTGATTGATATCGGAGTGCATGGCCGCCACTTTCTCCTGACCCTCCCGCTTGATCAGGGCGCAGACTTGGTCCGCTTCCTTGCGGGTGCGGGTGAAGATCATCACCGAGTGATACTCGGTCTGGTCCAGCAGGGCTAGCAGCAGCTCGTCGCGCTGGTCCATCGAGACCGGATAGAAGGCATGCGTCACCGTGGTGGCGACGGCGCGGCGGGCGATTTCCACGCTCACCGGATCGGTGAGACACCACTGGGCGAAGGTCTGGATCGCCGGCGGCATCGTCGCCGAGAAGAAAAGCGTCTGGCGGCCTTCCCACGGGCAGAGATTCACGATCTTGCGCACCTGCGGCAGGAAACCCATGTCGAGCATGCGGTCCACTTCGTCGAGGATCAGGATCTTCACCTCGCCGAAGCGCATGGTGGCACGGAAGAAATGGTCCACGAGGCGTCCGGGAGTGGCCACCACGATGTCCGCGCCCGCCTGCAGCGCCTTCGATTGCTCGCCGTAGCCGACGCCGCCGTAGAGGAGCGCGACCTTCAGGCCGGTGTGCTTGCCGTATTTCTCAAATTGCTCGGCCACCTGGTGGGCAAGCTCGCGGGTCGGCTCGAGCACCAGGATCTGGGGCTTGCCGAGGACCTGGAGCTTGCTCAGGGTAGGCAACGCAAAGGCCGCCGTCTTCCCGGTGCCGGTCTGGGACGCGCCGATCACGTCCCGGCCCTCCAGGATCAGGGGAATTGCCTGAGCCTGGATCGGCGTCGGGTTTTCGTAGCCCGACTCAGTGACGGCTTCGAGGACGGCTTCGGAGAGGCCTAGCGTGTCAAATCCCATGTGCGGGGGAGGCGTAGGGCCCGCAAGCCTCATGGTCAAGGGATCACTTGCCTTTGAGCGCACTCAAGTTCCGGAGGGCGCGGCGGGGGAGTGGATCAGCAGGCACTCCTCCAACAGCGGCTGGAGTTCTTTCAGCAGCGGGTGCCCTTGGACAAACGGGGCACGGTAGCGCGTCTCGATCCGCCTCAGCGCGAAGTCGAGGTCCGCTTTCACCAGATCGTTGATCTCGCCGTGGATGACCGCGACCATGTAGCAGAAGCGCCCGGCCCGGACGAAGGTCCGCCGTCCCTCGCCCAGTTCGAAGCCGAGTTGCAGCGCGCCGCTTTCGTCCCGCAGCCGCAGCGCAAGCTGGCGGGAGAAAGGGCCGACCTTGCGGGCATTGGCATGCCGGACCGGATCGGCACTGGCGTAGGAGACGAGCGAAAGGCGGTCGCGGTCGAGGAGATAGACCTCTTCCACGTGGAAGCGGCGTATCTTCTCGGCCAGCACCTCGTCGTAGGCGCGGCTGCTGAAGAGAGCCTGCAGGTGCCACATCGTGCGGTGACGCCAGCCGGGCTGCTGGAAGGGACCGTTCTGGTGCTCGGACAAGGCTCTGCGGAAGGTTGCGCGCAGCACCGCCTCGAAAGCGGCGTCGTCGTGGAAATCCACTCCTGTCCCCGTGCCCGCGCCGCCCATCAGCGGGAGCAGCGCCTCCGTCAGGTCGGCATCGGTGAAATCCGCTTGCTGCGAGGGCATCGGCGTCGGCCTCTGCGGCTTCTCCGGTTCCGGCGGCGGGACGCCGGGGCGAGTCTCAAGCATCGGTATGGAGGGCGGGGGGCGCCGCAGGGAGTGGTCGCCGTCCGAAACCGGTAGCTCGCCGACGGGGAGCCTGCTGCCGCGCCCTTCCGACTGCATGGCGGACGCGGGAAACGGCATGGGAAGGGGAGGGAGGGTTGCGGTCATGGTAACCCTCCGGTTCGGGCTGCTTGGGTGGCGGCGTCCGCGATGGCCCGGGCGGCATCTGCGAGCTGGGTGAAGGATGCTTGCATCCGGTCCACCCTCGCCTGGTCGCTGGTCGCCAGACGGGACCTCAGCCACTCGCGGGTCTGCTCCAGTTCGGAACGCATCTCGGAGATCAGATGTTGTTCACGCTGATGGAGATATTGGCGGAATCCCTGGTTCCAATGTTCCAGCCAGCGGGTGATCCGCTGCTCCAGTTCCACCTGCGCTTCCAAGCCGGAGGCCTCGCGGCTGCGGGCAGCGGCTTGGATCTGGCCCGCCAAGCGGTGGGTTTCCTCCACCCGGCGCGCCTTCTCGGCATCGATCTCGTCGCGCAACTCCTGCAATTTCAGGTCGTGCCGCTGCTCGTAGCTGGCGAGCCGGATCTCGAAAACGTCGTCGGCGGCCTGCGTCGACATCGGGCGCAGATTCGCCTCGAGCCGCTCCAAGCGGCGTTCCACGCTGTCCATCTGTCGGCCCACGAGTATCTCGCGGATCCGTTCGACT
>CAMLOZ010000482.1 GCA_946481625.1 uncultured Haloferula sp.
CTCACGAATCCGTAACCACTCTGGAGACACAGAAATCCCGAGGGCCTCTCCGAAGCCGCCACCAACCGCGTCGCGATCTGCGCGCTATCCACCCACAGCCAGAACAAGCAGGAAAGCCCGAAGAGACCCAGCAGGAAGGTCTTCGAGCGGTACCATCGCGGGCACTCGGGTGCGGTCGGGTTCAATGCGTTCCGGGAGCGTTCCTCATGCCCACTTGAACGCCACCGCCCGCCCCCTTTTGTCTGCCGCACGCTCATTCCCTGCCAGGCAGAGTAACCGACCGCTCCAACACCCATTCCCCGGCGCAGCCGCCCTCCGATTGATGATTGGGATATTGGTGATTGGACGATTGGGGAAATGAAATTTCCCATTTCATGTCGGCAAGCCCGCTACGACTTCCATCGTACTTCCCCGCATGTCACACTTCCCGGCATGCCGCGCACCGTCGAGCTCCCCTACAAGTTTGAGCCCCGCCCCTACCAGCAGCCCGTCGTCTCCGCCTTCCTGCGGGATGGCGTGAAGCGCGGCGTCTGCGTCTGGCACCGCCGCGCCGGCAAGGACAAGACCTTCATCAACATCATGGCCGCCAAGATGGCCCAGCGCGTCGGCAGCTACTTCTACTACTTCCCCACCGCCGCCATGGGCCGAAAGATCCTCTGGGAAGGCATGGACGGCGCGGGCATGAAATTCCTCGACCACTTCCCGAAGGACTTCATCCGCAAGGCCAGCCAGACCGAGATGAAATTCGAGGCCGCGAACGGCTCGATCTTCCGCATCATCGGCACCGACCGCCTCGATGTCGTCGGCACGAACCCCGTCGGCTGCATCTTCTCCGAGACCTCCCTGCAAAACCCGCTCGGCTGGGAATACGTCCGCCCCATCCTCGCCGAGAACGGCGGCTGGGCCCTCTTCAACGGCACCCCGCGCGGCAAGAACTGGTTCCACGACCTGGCCCGCATGGCGGAGCAGAACCCCGACTGGTTCTGCCAGGTCCTCACCGTCGATGACACCCGCGCGATCCCGCCGGAGGCGATCGAGGACGAGCGCCGCATGGGCATGCCGGAGGAAATGGTCCGCCAGGAATTCTACTGCGACTTCACCGCCGCCACCCCCGGCGCGATCTACGCCCAGCTCATGGAAACCGCCCGCCGCGAGGGCCGCATCGGAGTGGTGCCCCACGATGGCGGCCTGCCCGTGTGGACCTTCTGGGATCTCGGCGCACCCGTGAATACCGCCGTCTGGTCGGTCCAATTCCTAGGCCGCGAGATCCGCGTGCTCGCCTGCGATACCGGTGCCGATTGGGCCACCGGCCGCCGCGTCGCCGAAATGATGTCCCGCGGCTGGGCCTACGCCGGCCACATCCTCCCCCACGATGGCGCCGCCACGCAGAAGGGCGGCCTGACCTACGCCGAGGAACTCGAGAAATCCGGCCTGCGCAACGTCATCACCCTCCCCGTCGCGAGGGACCGCCGCGCCGGCATCAACCGCCTCCGCGCGATGCTCCCCTCGATGTGCTTCGATGAATCGCGCTGCAAGACCGGCATCGCCGCGCTCGAATCCTACCACCTCGAGTACGATAACCGTCGTAAGATGTACAAGGACGAGCCGCGCCACGACTGGAGCAGCCACGCCTGCGACGCCCTCCGCTACCTCGCCGAAGCCGCCGCCACCGGTGCCGTCAAGGTCGGCGCCATGGAACAACCCAGCCGCCTCATCAGCCCCATCGAAGGCCTCGGCGACCTCTGGACCGGCGGTCGCAGAAGAGCCGCTTACGTCTCCGCCCTCGATTAGCTTTCCTCTCCGCCGCCCATGGCGACAGCCATAAGGAGAGGGGACACTCTTGTCCCCGGCCTTCGCGCCCACCCCGGCGGCAAGAGTGTGGCCCCTCCCTATCGTTCCCGCATCTGGCGCAGCCCTTCTACACCGGAAGCACCCTCGTGCTTCATGAGGGCCGTAGGCGCGGTGGTGACACCGAGGAAGCACGGGCGATGATGGGAACACGGGAAATCGCTTCCGCGTTCTCACGAACGCGCCGACGGCAGACAAAGCGTCATCAACCCGATCTTCGCGATGGGTTTCATCCCCCCGGGACATAGAAGTTGTCTCATTCCAACAATCCCATCAGGCCTCCCCCAAGCCGGTGTGATGGAGCGGCTCCCGCACCCGCCTCCTCAGCCACGCCTCGCGAAGAATCAGCAGGACCGTCCACAAGCCCAGATACACCGCGACCGCCATCCAGTAGGGATAATACAAGTGATGCTCGTAAAGCGGGACCGCGCCGGCAGGGCTCCCCGTCTGCGCCGCGTGGACGACATGGCGCTCCGGCCACCAATGATGCTTCGACCACGGGTCCATCTTCTCCCATGCCGGCATCCTCCCTGCCGCGAATCTCTGCGGCTTCGGATAGCTCTGTCCCGGCACATCATCCCACGACATCTCGATCACCCCCGAGCGCAGGGAGTTCCGCAGCGGGCCGTACTGGCCCTTCCGCGGGATCGACCCGAAGGACCAAGTCGTGAAGGAATCCGCCCACACCCAGATCAGGAAGACGAGCACGAACAGCCCGCCCCACAAGGTGAAAGATCGTCTCAGGGGTTTCCGCATGGGTCGCTTGCCATTCTTGCCGTCATCCTTCCTTACCCGCCGCGCACGGACCCGCAAGCCACTTTCTCGCCGTTCCGCCGCCGAAATACGGGATCCATCGTAGCAATCTCCTGCTCTCTCCTCAGGGCAAGACATCGCCGGCAGCGGCATGCAAAGCCGCGCTACTTCACCGCCCGCGCCGCCGCCTCCACAACATCGCCGCCCACACGATGGCGACCACCGCCGAGATCAGCCAGTACGGCAGCCGCAGCCCGTAAAAGATCGTCGTCGCGTATTCCTGCCTTTCCCAATACAGCCGGGGGAACCACGGCACATCCTCCGCCCCGGGAGAGGTCTTCACCGCCATCTGCCACGGGTCCAGCGACCCCGCGCCCGGCGAGCGCTGGGAAAAAAGGTCGATCGAGCCCTCTTGGTGGACGACGCCATGGCTCTCGATAAACACACCTCGGTGAAGGACCATCGCCCGCTCGCGATACATCGAATCCACCCAGAGCCCCGCGAGGCACGCCAGCACCACGATCCCCGACCACAACATGCGCGAGCGTCGAAGCTGCTTCATCCCTGCCCACCCTCTTCCACCCCCATCCCCGCGACAAGCCTCCGCTGCCGCTTTCTCCAACAAGCCAACACACCCGACCATCCCGCAAGCCATGCCAGCATGATCAGCCAATACGGCACCACCAGGCGGGACATGGTGAAGAACGGAGCGATCTTCACCCCCGGCGTGTGATCGACGAAAAACGGCCGCCTCCACGTCACCTGCAGCCAGCGGAAGCGGAAGCCCGGGTCTCCCGGCACCCGGGGAGTTCCATGCGCGGAGAAAAACGGCGACCCGCTCAGCGACCGCGCATGATACCGCCGGTGATTGAACGAGATCGCTCCCGCATCCTGCGTCATGAAGACGGCATCGGTTCCCCCCGGCAGGTTCACCCAGGCCGAATACTCCCGGCAGCCGGAACTCACCCATGCTCCTGCGATCAGCAGGCAGCCCACCGCGCCGGACCAGAACAAGCGCGAACGATGGAGCGGTCTCATCCGTTGTCATCGTCCGCACGTCACGCCTTCCCGG
>CAMLOZ010000483.1 GCA_946481625.1 uncultured Haloferula sp.
GCGGATACTCTCGGCTTCGGCGGCGTCGAGCTGTTCGAGCGCGGAATGGACGCGCGAGACGGTATCGCGGAAGAAGAGGTCCTCCACCCCGCCGCGCGAGGGGATTTCCAATGCGGGGGTACGGTCCCAATCCTGCCAGACCGGGGCGCGGCGGCGTTTCTTGCGGAGATGGTCGAGGCAGAGCCCGCGCAGGATCATGGAGCACCAGGTGAAGCCGCGGCTCTTTTCGGCATCGAAGTCCCCCGCCCTTTTCCAAATCCTGAGGAAGCAGTCCTGAAGGGCCTCCTTCGCGGCCCCGTCGTCGTTCACCCAGTGGAGGGCCATGCTGTAGAGGCGGTCGCCCCACATGCGGTAGAGTTCGGCGAGGGCCTCGGCATCGCGGCGGGCGATGCGGCCGAGCAGCCACGAGCCGTCCCAGGCATCCGCCTGGCCGTCCGAGCGCGTGGATATGGAAGCTTCTCCCATGGGGCCTTCGCTTTCTCTCATTGGATTGGCGGGGGGAAAAGCGCGTTTCAACAGCAATATTCGCGTGAGGCTTCGGGGCGGTAGCCGGATAGGACCCTCATCTCACCGGCTAGCGCCCCTGACCCATGTACCAAGAAATCCGCCTTTAAGGACGGGAAGCCGGACGACGTGTCATGATCTCCTGTAAGCACCGGGGCGCCTCCCAACGCCATGGATGCCTCCTCCGACCCGTCGTCCGGCCAAGCCGTTTCCGGGGAAAACAGAGAGCGCCGGATCCCCGCAGGGTCCAGTCCCGCCAGCCATTGCCGGGAACCGGGGTCGGGGATTCGGTCGCTCATCATCGGTCAATCCGCGCCGGGCAGGAGGCGGGTTTCATTTTTTTTCCGGAAGCACTTTGCCGGCCCGACGACGCGAAGGAAGTTTGACGGCATTTCGGGGAACCCTGTAAGGTCGGCGCTCCAACCCGCCGTATTTCAAACCCGTTTGTCACATGAAACCACTTTTCCGGACGCTCCGGCTTCTCCCCTTCCTTTCCCTGCTCGCCCCGCTGGCCTTTGCCGGCGAACAATGGACCCCTGAACAAGCCCGGGAATGGGCCAAGGGGCGCCCGTGGTTGGCGGGCTCGAATTTCACCCCCAGCACCGCGATCAACCAGCTTGAGATGTGGCAGGCGGAGACCTTCGATCCCGAGACGATCGACCGCGAACTGGGCTATGCCGCCGGTTGCGGGATGAACACGGCCCGGGTGTTCCTTCACAACCTGCTCTGGGAGCAGGATTCGGAGGGGCTGCTCAAGCGGATGGACCAGTTCCTCGGAATCGCGGACAAGCACAAGATCGGGATCATGTTCGTGCTCTTCGACGACGTGTGGGATCCGCATCCGAAACTCGGCAAGCAACGCAAACCGAAACCGCACGTGCACAATTCCGGCTGGGTGCAGAGCCCGGGCAGGGACGTGCTGGTGGACGACGCCAAGCGGCGGGCGCTCAAACCCTACGTCACCGGTGTTCTTACCCGCTTCAAGGACGACAAGCGGGTGATCATCTGGGATCTCTACAACGAGCCGGGCAACATGAACACCAGCGCCTACGGCAAGATCGAACTGCCGCCGGATGAGAAGAAGAAACACGCCCTGGAACTGGCGAAGCTGAGCTTCGAGTGGGCCTGGGAGGTGCGCCCCTCGCAACCGCTGACCATGGGCGTGTGGACCGGCGACTGGAGCACCAAGGAGAAACGGGACGCGCTCAATGCCTATCAGATCGACCACTCGGACGTGATCAGCTTCCACGTCTATGCCGACCTGGCGAAGACCAAGGCCTTCACCGAACCGCTGTTCGAATACGGCCGCCCGGTGATCTGCACGGAGTTCCTCGCCCGCACGGCGGGAAGCCGCCTGCAGGAGATCCTGCCCTATTTCAAGGAGAAGGGCGTGGGAGCCTACCAGTGGGGCCTCGTCGCCGGGAAGACACAGACCCAATACCCTTGGGAGACGTGGAAGCAGACTTTCACCGAGGAGCCGAAGGTCTGGTTCCACGAGCTCTTCCACAAGGACGGCAAGCCTTATGACAAGGAGGAAACCGACCTCTACAAGAAGCTGACCTCCGCGCCTTGAGAACGCCGATGAACCCGCATATGAGAACTACTCCCTTATTCGCCCTGTTGCTCACCCTGCCCGCCGCCCACGCCGAGTGGAAGCCCGTCGAAGGCCGGATCATGACCAAGTGGGCCAAGGAAGTAACCCCGGCGAACGCCTGGGACGAATATCCCCGTCCGCTTCTCCAGCGCGAGAACTGGACCAACCTGAACGGGCTGTGGAGCTACGGTTTCACCGCGAAGGACGCAGCCAAGCCCGGCGAATGGGCGGGTGAGATCCTGGTGCCCTTCGCGCCGGAGTCCGCGCTCTCGGGTGTGGGCAAGCAGCTGGAGCCGAACCAATCGCTGTGGTACAAGCGTGCGATCACGGCGAAGAAGACGGAAGGCAAGCGGACCATCCTGCACTTCGAGGCGGTCGATTACGAAACGACGGTCTGGCTGAACGGCGAGGAAATCGGCAAGCACACCGGTGCCCACACGCCCTTCTTCTTCGACATCACCTCCGCATTGAAGGACGGCGAGAACGAGCTGCTCGTACGTGTGCTCGACGCCACCAGCGGTTACCAACTGGTCGGCAAGCAAAAGCTCGATCCGGGCGGGATCTGGTACACCCGGGTCTCCGGGATCTGGCAAAGCGTCTGGATGGAAGAGGTGAATGCACGCGCGATCGAGGACATCGACTACACCTGCGATATCAAGAGCGGGACGCTCTCGGTGAAAGCCAAGCTCTCCGGCCCGGCTGTTGCAGGGGAGCAGCTGCGCGTGACCGCGAGCATCAAGGGCACGCCTGCCGCCAACGCGGAAGGTGCCGGCAATCTCACCCTCAAGATCAATGACCCGAAGCTCTGGTCCCCCGAGTCGCCAAACCTCTATGACCTGAAGGTCGAATTGGTGGACGGCGGCGGCAAGGTGATCGACTCGGCAACCTCCTATGCCGCCCTGCGCGAACTGGGCAAAACCAAGGACAAGAACGGCAACTGGCGTTTCACGCTGAACGGCAAGCCGATCTTCCACTGGGGTCCGCTTGACCAGGGCTGGTGGCCGGACGGCCTGCTGACGCCGCCCTCCGAGGAAGCGATGATCTCGGACATCGATTACCTGAAGGCCGCGGGTTTCAACATGATCCGCAAGCACATCAAGGTGGAGCCGCGGCGCTACTACTACCACTGCGACAAGGTCGGCATGATGATGTGGCAGGACCAGGTGAGCATGGGCTATGGTCCCCAGACGGAGCCGAAGGGATCGAACCCACCGTGGACCCGCATGGCACCGAACCCGAAGGACGGCGAGTGGCCGAACGAGGCGCACGAGCAATTCGTCACCGAGTACAAGCGGATGGTGGACCACCTGAGGGACCAGCCGTGCATCGTGGTGTGGTCGCCCTTCAACGAGGCCTGGGGCCAGCACCGAACAATGGAGACCGGCAAGATGGCCGTGGCCTATGACAAGACCCGCCCGATCAACATCGCTTCCGGGGGTAACTTCTGGCCGGTCGGCGACATCGCCGACCATCACGCCTATCCCGATCCGGACTTCCCGCTCGATGACAAGCGCTTCAACGATTACGTGAAGGTGGTCGGCGAATTCGGCG
>CAMLOZ010000484.1 GCA_946481625.1 uncultured Haloferula sp.
GATCACCGCCTACCTGCCAGAGAGGGACGTGAAGGCTGTCAATGCGACCATTGAAGGCAGGATACTGAAGATCGAAGCCTCCGCTGAAGATACCCCGCCGAAGGCTGGAGCCGGCGACAAAACGTCAGTAACCCGACGCGCCTATTACTCGCAGCACCTCACCCTTCCCGGCGGGGTAAAGGCTGACCAGATGACCGTGGAGAAGAAGGAGGGACTGCTGAAGATTGTCGTGCCCAAAGACGGCTGACGCTCCAGCCAATCCAGATGAACCGGGAGGCCGACCCCTAGGGGGCGGCCTCCCGCACTTCGGCAGGGTGTCGGGATACCAAGCCGAAAGCATGTTGGGAAGTCGTGCCCGCACCACGGGCGGGGCGGGACGGCGGCTCTCCTTTTCTTCGGGGCTTCTTCACTCACTCCGCCAGGAGGCCGGCGGCGGCTTCGGGGATGTCGAAGGTGGTGGAACCGATGCCGGTGAATGCGACCTTCGTGGTGCGGGTCACATCGCGGTCCTCGCCGTTGAAATTCATGCGGCCGGTCAAGGTATGCTCGTAGCCGGTCAATACCCCGTCCGTGACGGTGAAGGTGACCGTGCCGCCCGCACCCCGGATCTCCGGCGGCGTGCCGCCATCGCCACCGCCGCGGCGCCCGAAGCCGCGGAAGGACATCAGCTCCTTCGCGGCCGCTTCATCGAGCGTGGCCCGATAGCTGCCGTTCTCCAGCTTCACGTCCTTCGCCTTGGAAACGAGCTCCTTGGCATCGGCTCCCGGTTCGCGGAGGTTTTGCACCATCCGCGCGATCCATCGGCCGGGGCCCTGTTCTTCGCCATCGGGGTTGGGGATGACCCAGCCGCCATCGCGTTGCATCGCCGCCTTGCCCTTGCGGGAGAGCACTTGGAATTCCTGATCGCGCCCCGGCATGGTGACGAGGATATAGCCGCCGCCACCTTTCTTGCCGGAAGTGGTGCGGTCGCCGAAATTGCCGCCGAAGGAAGTCGTCTGGCTCCAGCTGTAGCTGGCGGCCGTGGCCAGCTTCTCCGCCGCGGCGGTGAGATCGGCCGCAGGATCCACGGCGGGCGTTTGCACCGGTGCCGCGGGCGGCTCGGCCGGCGTCTCCGGCGGGGTCTCCTGGGCCGTGGCGGTTGCGAGGAGGGCGAAGGAGAGAGGAAGCAGTCGAAGGGTTTTCATTTTCATGGCGATAGCGGGTTTCAAGACCCGAGGGGCTGAAACCGTCGCACCCGGGAAGAGTTGCGCGGTAGTTATTTCATCGCGGGTGACAGGGCCCCGGGGGAGAAACGGCCTGCCCCCTACCCTCCCAGGCCTGCATGCTCTCCCGGCGGAGTTACGGAACCCACAAGTACCGCTTCCGCCGGGAGACACTGACCTCCTGGAAATCCGGATGGAGAGACGGGGAAAGAACGCGGGCCTTCGCGCTCTTGCCGACGGCCGCGGGTTGCTCCCCGTCAATTCACGTCCAGACGGTAGTTGGACACGTCGAGCTGGCCGTTCCCGTTGGTGCTGAAGATCTCGGTGCCGAACTGCACGCTGGTCACGTACTTGGAATTCGACATCCAGCCCTTCGCGTAGGTCACGTGGTTGACGAAGTCGCGGAGGTTGATGTTCCACGAGCCCGTGTTCGTCGTCCGCACGAAGGAATACACGTTCCAGCCGATGTTGCCCTTGTAAACGCGCCACTCCTGGCCGGCGATCCACACCGTCTCCTGCAAGGTGCCGAGCGGGCCCGCACCGCCGTACGACGACATCCAGACCATCAGTTCGTCCGTCGGCTGGTTTTCCCAGGTCGGGTTCGGAATCGTGTGGAACCAGCAATCGTAGGCCACGTTCTGCACCCCCGCGTTCTGGATCGTGAAGCTCGCCCCGGTGGACAGGTTCTTGTTGTCCCAGATCCGCACCGGCAGGCCGGAGTTGGCCGACCAGGTGCCCCAGTGCCAGCCGGAGATGATGCTCGGATAGGCTTTCACCGAGTACGGGTTCCCGTTGACCGGCCAGTTGTAGGCCGTGCCCCACCACACCGGCGAGCTGTTGTTAGAGTTCCAGATCGCGTTCCAGCCGGCGGGCGAGTCCTCCCAGCCCCAGACGTTGTTGTTGAGAAAGTACTTCGAGAAATGGATCTGCCCGAAGCGCTCGGAAGTCCCCTCGGCCCGGGCGGAGGAGTACGAGGCAATAACGAGACCGGCCACCCATGCGGCGGCACCACGAGACAAGGCCCGGAGGTTCATGGTTGGATTCTTGGGTTGTGATTCTCCCCCGGACCGGAAGGGTTTTGTTTTCCCGGCCGGAGGACAGGCGTGATTCTAATCCTTGCTCCCCATCCGCGGTCCACGGCGCGGACCGGGGGTTTAATTTCACCCTGAATGGGGGAGACGGGTCCCATGAAATCCCGCTCGGAAACCCGCGGAATGCAGGTTTCACTTTCGCGCGCCCTCTCCCGCGGGAGAGCGCGGCCATCCCCATCCACCCGACAAGACAAACACCAGCACCATGAACGGTCCCTCGTCCGCCAGCTCGCCTCAGGCCCTGCCTGCTTCCCGAATGCAGCAGCTCATGACACCCTCGCCGGTGCCGTCGATCTCGACGGAACTGCTGGCGACCGCCGACGGGGAATTGAACCGCGAGCTGAATGCCTTCCTCTTCGATCCCCCGACCGATCCCCATCTCCTCAAGGGCAAGCGCGTCGCGATCTGCTGCACCAACGGCGTCGAGGAAGTGGAGATCCTGGGTGCGCAGCGCTGGCTCACCGAACATGGCGCCACGGTCCATGTGGTGTCGCCGCGGATCGGGGAATTCCATCCCACCCTGGGGCTGCGCTTTCCGCCGCTCGCCGGGACCCACGTGCTGGCGATCCGGCTGATGGAGAATGCCGGCTGGATCAAGATCGACCGCTACTCGGACGAGGCGCGGGCGGACGACTACGACGCGGTGATCCTGCCGGGCGGCTGCTGGAATCCGGATGCCTTGCGGATGGACGAGCCGACCCGGGCCTTCGTCCGCGACATGCACGCCACGGACAAGCCCACCTGTGCCATCTGCCATGGCCAGTGGGTCATGGTCAGCGCCGGCATCCTCAAGGGCAAGCGGGCGACCGCGGTGTGGAACATCCACGTCGATTTGGAAAACGCCGGTGCCATCGTGTCCGACGAGCCCTGCGTGGTGGATGGCAACCTGATCACCGCGCGCTTTCCCTACGACCTGCCGCGCATGGTCCACGCGCTCGTGAAGCAACTGCTGGCCGCCCGTTGAGTGCGGTCGTTTGACGAAAAGCCGGATCACCCTTCGATGCGGACAAAGGAGCCGCCGCCGATTCCGGCGAAGATTGAACCGTTCTCCCGTTAGAGGAGTCTAACATGACGAGACGCTTTGTTGCGCCTGCAATTGCGCCACGTTTCCAGGTGGATTCCGGGGGGAACTCCACCGCTGGAAACAAAAGACGGATCCCGCGGTGGGAGGACCGCGGGGTCCGTCATCGCAAAAGCCGGGGGGAGCGATCGCTTACGGGGAGATTACCAAAATCGGCCGTGCCGTCAAAACACGTTAGAGAAAAACGCGCATGAAATTGCACAAGTGCGCGAAACGGGCTACCCTGGCTCCAGCGACGCCACGGCATCCTTCACCGC
>CAMLOZ010000485.1 GCA_946481625.1 uncultured Haloferula sp.
AAGTTCTCGATGGAGCAGATGATGACGCAGTTGTCCGCGCGGTCGCGCATGACCTCCATCTCGTATTCCTTCCAGCCGAGGAGGGATTCCTCGATGAGGATTTCGGAAACGGGGGAAAGGTCGATGCCGCGTTTGGCCATCTCGGCGAACTCCTCGCGGTTGTAGGCGATGCCGCCGCCGGTCCCGCCGAGGGTGTAGGCGGGGCGGATGATGAGGGGGTAGCGGCCGATCTTTTCGGCGACGGCCCAGCATTCCTCCATGTTGTGGGCCGTTCCGGAAATGGGCACATCCAGCCCGATTTCGAGCATCAGGTCCTTGAAGATCTGGCGGTCCTCGCCCTTCTCGATGGCGTCGGCCTTGGCTCCGATCATTTCGATGCCGAGCTTTTCCAGCACGCCTGTGCGATGGAGCTTCATCGCGGTGTTGAGCGCGGTTTGGCCGCCGAGGGTGGGAAGCAGGACAAGTTTGCCCTGGGCACCGAGACGCTTCATCTCGGCCTGTTCGCGCACGATGATCTTTTCGACCGCCTCGGGGGTGATGGGCTCGATGTAGGTGCGGTCCGCGAACTCCGGGTCGGTCATGATGGTGGCCGGGTTGGAATTGATGAGGATCACGCGGTAACCCTCTTCCCGCAGGGCTTTGCACGCCTGGGTGCCGGAGTAGTCGAACTCGCAGGCCTGGCCGATGATGATGGGGCCGGCCCCGATGATGAGAACGGAATGGATGTCGGTGCGCTTTGGCATGATCGAAAACGCGGGGAGTGAAAGGCATCGGGGGCGGGTTGTCAGCCGTTTGTTTTCCCGTCCTGAAAGCGGACCGGATGGAAGCGGGATGCCCGGGATGAAGGTGGCCGACATCCTGCTTTCTGGAGGGCGTCGCAGGGTTGCGAGACCAGCGGGACCGGGGAGCGGTCTCGGGGGCGAGGGCAACCCGTGCCGGAAAGCACTGCCATGAAAACGCGCCTTTCAACCCGCCGCCGCCGCAACGCGGGCTTCACCCTCACGGAGATCATGATCGCCGTGATGGTGATCGCCATGATCGCCACGATCGCGTTGCCGAACTTCTTCCGCGCCCAGGTCCGGGCGCGCAACCTCATCTTCGCGACCAGCGTGAAGAAGGCCGCCGAGGGATTCGAGATGTATGCCTGGGAACGCCGGGGCTACCCCAACAACTCCATGCCCGGAGTCATTCCCCTGGGCATGGACGAATACCTGACCGGCATGGCCTGGACCGAACCGACGCCGCTGGGCGGAAAATGGAACTGGGACAAGAACATCCAGGGCTACCGCGCCGGCATCAGCGTCCATCAGCCGACGGCGACGGAAGACCAGTTCCTGCTGATCGACGAGATGATCGACGACGGCGACCTGAGCACCGGCTACTTCCGCACCCGGAGCAACGGCTACGTCTTCATCCTGGAAGAGTAGGCCGAATCCGAGGCGGTATAGGGAGCGCGCTTCTCGGTTTCGAGAAGCGCGTTCGTTTTGGTGGGCAATCTATCGATTCGGTCTCGAGTGAGGAGGGCTACGGCGTCACGATCCGGCCCAGCGTCGGCGGAGGAATGTCGGCAACAGGATGAAGGGCAGCATCAGCAGGAGCAGCCCGACGGTGATGCCGCCGATCTTCGATATGAGCTGGAATCCCCACGGGACAAAAAATGCCTTGGCTATCGGGTCTTGGATATTTCCTCCGAAGGCGTGCAGCCCATAGGCCCCGCCTCCCATCGCATACAGGCCGACCGCCCCTCCTCCCAAGGCAATGGGGGCGATTGCTAAGCCGCCCATCGCCAAGCCCAGCGCGACGGACATCCCGCCCAGAGTGACCAGACCGAAAGCGCACCCGCCGAAGGCAAATACACCCGTCGCCAGACCGCCGCAGGCCACCACCCCGACCGAGCGGCCTCCAATGGCCACGACCCCTTTGGCCACGGGGCCAAGTGCGATGATGCCCCGGGAAACGTTGGGGCGGCGAGTTTCCGGATCGATACCATCGGTGATATGCAACAGGGGCATGCCGAAGAGGGTGGCTTTGGAGCGATAGTTGAGGGCGTCGGTTGATAGGGGGGAACCGGCGAACTGCGCTCCCGAATCAACGGAGGCTTGATGAGTTCTCCGGGCCGCCCTCGCGACGACATAGCCTGCTGCTACCACAGCACCGATGAAAGTCCCCAACACGAACGCCAGACCAACGTTCAACCATAGATTTGGCCTCAATTGTTCCGTTTGCGCCGGGTTCCAGGCCGTCGTCGGCCGCCTCCACGGAGCGGTGGTAGCAAAGGCTTCGGCGATGGCTTCGGCGATCTCGGCGGCTTCATTTGGGGATTCGGAGAAGACCATCAGATCTATGCTCGGCAAATTGCTGGAATCGCGAGAACGTCGAATCTGAAGAGACGCTTGCAGATAGCCGAATGTCTTCATCCCATTGAACCCAGACCCAAAACGATCTGACCAACGGTTCTGTAGGTCGAGTTTGGCTACGACATTGCTGATAATTTCCGGGTGTTTGATCTTCTCGTGAAGGGTTTGGAGATCAAACGGGTCATCCAATCGGGGAGCGTCGGAGCCCGGGAAGATTAACCGCACCGTGGCCTGATATGTCTTCGGGGTCACAAGGGTCACCGCGACGCCAAGCCCGAGGATCAAGGCAAGGACACCTAGTCCCCACTTCATGGCGGGCCAACTGGACTCTCGGAGAGCCTGACGCAGTCCGACGGTCTGGGGTCGGAAACTTCTGGGAGCTTGCAGACTCCCTATCGTCTCCACCGCCGTCTTCACCTCGCCCGCTTGCTGGTAGCGGCGGGCGGGTTCCTTCTCCAGGGCGCGGAGGACGATCTCGTCGAGGCGAACATCGACCTGCACCTTCTGCGACGGCGAGGCGAATTTCCCAAGCGGCAACTCGCCGGTGAGCATTTCGTAGAAGACCACGCCCAGCGAATAGATGTCGGCGCGGTGGTCCACGGTGGAGGGCTTCTCCACCTGTTCCGGGGCCATGTAGTGCGGGGTGCCGATGGTCTGCTGCGGTTCGGTCAGATTGGCGCGCTCGCTCTCGGGTCCGGCGATCTTGGCGATGCCGAAGTCGGCGATCTTCACCCGGCCCTGCGTGTCCACGAGGATGTTCTCGGGCTTGATGTCGCGGTGGACGATGCCGTGCTGGTGGGCGAACTGGAGCGCCTCGCAGATGCGCGGGACGATGGCGATGGCTTCCTCGGGCTTCATGCTGCCGCGCTGGAGGAGCTGGCGGAGGCTGAGGCCGTCCACGTATTCCATCAGCAGCCAGCAATGGCCGCCTGCCTGTCCGTGATCGAAGACGGTGACGATGTTCGGATGGTTTAGCGTGGCCAAGGCGCGGGCTTCGCGAGCGAAGCGTTCAGCGAAGGCGGGGTCGTGCTCGGCCTTGTCGGCGGGCAGGACCTTGAGGGCGACGAGGCGGTTCAGCTCGCGTTGCCGTGCCTTGTAAACCGCGCCCATGCCACCGCGACCGAGCAACTCCAGCAGTTCCAATTGTGGAAAGAGCGGCGCGAGCTGTTCGAGCGCGGGTGGGGTAAACTTGTTTTCCGCCACGTCCGGTCCATGCGTGCCGAGGCCGGCTTGGAGCAGGCACTCCGGGCAGATGCCTTGGACGGAG
>CAMLOZ010000486.1 GCA_946481625.1 uncultured Haloferula sp.
GTGCCGGCCATCGCCGGGACGATCGTCACTGCGGTCGCGCCCGAACCGACGCCAAGCCCCTCACCGGCAGTGACCTCATCAAGGAGGTCAACCGCCGCATCCGCTTGGCCCGGAGCCTCTGGGACGCCCACCGGAATGTCGCCTGCCGCGGCGAGCGCGAAAAGGCCATCGCCCTCTACGAAACCCTCACCAAAGAGGAGCGCGAGAAAATCCCTCAGGAACTCCGGGTCTGGCTCCGCTACCGCAGCGAGAAATACTTCGGCGAAGGCCGCACCCCGCCGGGTGGCTAGCAGGCTGCCGGGAAATGGCAGGGACCGCTCCCCGAGCGTCCGGCTTAGGGCGGATCGCTTTGGCATTCGGCTTGTAAGCCTTTCCCGTTTGCCACCGCCCGCTCCCTGTGAAAGCTAGGCCCATGTTCAAAGCCCTTGCTCTATGCCTCATTGCCCTTGGCATGTCCCTCTCCGCGATAGCCCAGGAGAAGCAGCGTTTCTACGAACTCCGCACCTACCACGCGGAGCCCGGCAAGCTCGACGCCCTCGTCACCCGCTTCCGTGACCACACCTGCAAGCTCTTCGAGAAGCACGGCATGACGAATGTCGGCTACTGGGTGCCCGTCGATAACAAGGACAACCTCCTGATTTATCTCCTCGCCTATCCCAACCAGCCTGCCCGCGATGCCTCGTGGAAGGCCTTCCTTGAAGACGAGGAATGGAAAAGAGCCGCCGCCGCTTCCCAAGTGAACGGAAAGCTCGTCGGACAGATTGATTCCACCTTCCTGATTCCCACCTCTTTCTCCTTGGGCTTCCCGGTATCGCCAGCGGATCAGTCCGAGCGTCTCTTCGAGATGCGCACCTACACCACCACGCCGGGCAATCTCGAAAACCTTCACAAACGTTTTCAGGACCATACCCAGAATCTCTTCCGGAAACACGGGATCACGAATCTCGGCTACTACCGCATGGTTCCCGGCCAAACCGGTGCCGAGAATACCCTGATTTACTTCCTCGCCCACAAGGATGCCGCCACCGCCAGCGCCTCGTGGACCGCCTTCCGCGCCGATCCCGTGTGGGTGGCGGCGAAGAAGGCTTCGGAGGATGCCGCCGGCGGCTCCCTCACCGTCCTGCCCGATGGCGTGAAGTCCGTCTTCCTCAAACCGGTGGATTTCTCACCCGTGAAGTGACCCATGGGTAAGAAGAAGGACAATGCGGTGCCCGTTCTGCTGCGGAGGCTGTCCGATCATTTCGGCGCCGATCCCGGCTCGTTGCCCTTGGTCGAGCGCACCTTTGCCAAATACGACCGGCCCAACTTGCACCAGGCGATCATGGAGATCGCGGGGGACCGGGTGGAATTGCTCGGTGTGATCCCGCCCAATGAATACGAGCCGGTCTCGCTCGCGAAGATCGCCCGTCATGCCAGCGCCAAGTACCTGGATCTCGGTCCGGTCCAGCATGTCGACGAAACCCTTCCCGGCAATCGTCGCCTGGCCTGCGTCAAGCGCGGCCTCTTTCTCTTCCGCTACCGCGACGTCCCGGTCGCCATCATGCAGGATCAGGAACGCTTCACCGCGTCGCCCGGTCCGAGGATCGAGGTGATGGCGGGTGAACGGGAAATCGCCGAAGATCTTCTTCGACGCATTGAGCAAGAGACCTTGCAAGGGAAAGCCTTCCGGGGTGGCGTGATCTCTTTCCAAGGCGACTGCCATCGCGGCTTTGTACTGAAGTTCCATCACCTCCCCGCCTTGGCCCGGGAGGAGGTGATCCTCCCGGAGGAAGTGCTGCAGCACATCGAGCGCCATACCGTGGACTTCAGCCGGCAAGCCGCGCGCCTGAAGGCGGCAGGCCGCCACCTGAAGCGCGGCATCCTTCTCCACGGCCCGCCCGGTACCGGCAAAACCTATTCAGCCATGTACCTCGCCTCCCGCATGCCGGAGCGCACGGTCTTCCTGCTCACGGGAGCGGACATGGGCATGATCGAGAAGGCGGTTGCGATGGCCCGCATCCTTGATCCTGCGACCTTGATTTTGGAGGATGTCGATCTCATCGGCACGCGCCGCGAGGACCAGGTGGTCGGGGCGAATGCCGTACTCTTCGAGCTGCTCAACCAGATGGACGGCTTGGCCGACGATGCCGACCTGCTCTTCATCCTCACCACCAACCGTCCCGACGTTCTCGAACCCGCGCTTGCCTCGCGTCCCGGCCGCATCGATCAGGCGATCGAGATTCCTCCTCCCGATGAAGACTGCCGGCGTCGCCTGATCACCCTTTACGGGAAGGGCCTGGTGCTCGAAGTCGAACACCTCGACGACCTCGTGCGCCGGATCGAGGGCGTGAGCGCGGCCTTCATCCGCGAACTGCTGCGGAAAGCCGCGGTGCACTCGGCCTTGGAAGGGGAGGGCGAGATCGTCGTGCGGGATCGCCATCTTGCGGCTGCCCTTGCAGAGCTGATGGTCGCGGGCGGACCGCTGACGATGAGCCTGCTCGGCGCATCGTCCCCATCCGAGTCATCCTGCCCTTGAGAGGATTTCATTTTTCCGCAGCGTGGTTCGGGTCCATGATCCCCTCGTGACGGGACCGGTGGACAAGTTCGGACGGGGAATGCGGGATCTGCGGATCTCGCTGACGGACCGTTGCAATTTCCGCTGCCGCTACTGCATGCCCGTGGAGGTCTTCGGCCCCGGCTACCGCTTCCTCCCGCGCGAGGAACTCCTGAGTTTCGAGGAAATCCTGCGGCTCACCCGCCTGCTCGTGCCCCTGGGGGTGGAGAAGGTCCGCCTCACCGGCGGCGAACCGCTGCTGCGGAACGGCATCGAGGATCTCATCGCCATGCTCGCCGCAGTCGATGGCGTGAAGGATCTCGCCCTCACCACGAACGGCGTGCTGCTCGCCCACCACGCGGAAGCCCTCGCTTTGGCCGGCCTCGACCGGGTGACGGTGAGCCTGGATGCCCTCGACCCCGCCATCTTCGCCCGCATGAACGGCGTCGGCGCGAAGGTCGACCGCGTGCTGGCCGGCATCTATGCCGCGCGCACCTACGGCCTCAAGGTGAAGGTGAACGCGGTCATCCAGCGCGGCGTCAACGAAACTGAGATTCTTCCCTTGGCCCGCTGGGCGAAGGAGCAGCAGATCGATCTCCGCTACATCGAATACATGGATGTCGGCGAGACCAACGGTTGGAAGCTGGAAGAGGTGGTTCCGGCCACGGAACTGCTGGAGATTCTCTCCACCGAGTTCGATCTCGTGACCCGCGATCCCGCCTATCGTGGCGAAGTCGCCCTCCACTGGGCCCATGCCGACCGCACTTGTGAAGTCGGCGTGATTGCCTCCGTCACGAAGCCTTTCTGCCGCGACTGCCAGCGTCTCCGCCTCTCTGCCGATGGCAAGCTCTTCACCTGCCTTTTCGCGGCGAATGGCCACGACATCCGCGGCCTCCTGCGCGGCGGGGCAGGGGACCCCGCGATCCTCGCCGCGATCAACGGCATGTGGACCGTCCGTGAAGACCGCTACTCCGAGGAGCGCGGCCTGGCCGCCCGACCCAAGGCCGAGATGAGCTACCTCGGCGGCTGAGCCCCCGGGAGGGGGGGGGGGGGGGGGGGGGGGGGGGGGGGGGGGGGGGGGGGGGGGGGGG
>CAMLOZ010000487.1 GCA_946481625.1 uncultured Haloferula sp.
TCGAGGACGACGGTGTCGGCATGCCGGAGGATCTTCCCGCAAACTCGCCGACCCGGAGCTGGCTGGAGTCCCCGCCGGTGACGACACCTGCCTCGGCGGCCTTCCCGCTGCTGGGAGACGCCCTCTGGGTGCGCGGTGCCAGCGAGCACAATCTCCGCGGCTTGGACGTTCGAATTCCTCTCGGAGGGATCGTCTGTCTCAGCGGACCGAGCGGCAGCGGGAAATCGACGCTTGCCGACGACATCCTTCTCCGGGCGCTCAAGCGCCATTTCAACGGCAGCGGCGACCCGCCGGGGCGGCACCGGGCCGTGGAAGGAATGGAGTTTCTGGGCAAGGTTGTCGCGGTGGACCAGTCGCCGATCGGCCGCAGTCCCCGCTCGAACCCGGCGACTTTCACCGGAATGTTCGACGCGATCCGCGATCTCTACGCCAAGCTCCCGCTCTCCCGGCAGCGCGGTTACGGGGCGGGCCGCTTCAGCTTCAATACCCACGGCGGCCGCTGCGAGAACTGCGAGGGTGCCGGTCGCCTGAAGATCGAGATGCACTTCCTGCCCGACGCCTGGATCACCTGCCGGGCCTGCGGCGGGAAGCGCTTCAACCGCGAGACGCTGGAGGTCCGGTTCAAGGGCATGAGCATCGCCGACGCCCTGGATCTGACCGCCGGCGAGGCGCTGGCGGCCTTTGCGGCGGTGCCGAAGTTGAAGCGGGGGCTAGAGGTGCTGGGCGAACTGGGTCTCGGCTACCTGCGTCTCGGCCAAGCGGCGAACACGCTTTCCGGCGGCGAGGCCCAGCGGTTGAAGCTGGCCGTGGAACTGTCCAAGCCTGCCGCGCCGCACACCCTTTATTTTTTCGACGAGCCGACCACCGGCCTCCATTTCGGGGATGTCGAGCGACTGCTGGTGGCCTTCCGGGGCTTGCGGGATGCGGGGCACAGCGTGCTGGTGGTGGAACACCATCTGGATGTGATCGCCGCGGCGGACTGGGTGATCGACCTCGGTCCCGGCGGTGGCAGGGAAGGGGGGCTGCTGGTGGCGGAGGGACGGCCCGACCAGATAGCCAAGATCGCGGAATCGCCCACCGGCAGGGCTCTCGCACGGCGCGGGACTCGCCAATTGTCAGACAAAGGACTAGCCTGATGGCGCTAATCAGATGGATTCCGACGACAATGTGAGCAGCGCCCCCGCAGAAAGCCCGTCGCCCTCCACCGTCGCATGGCGCGAGTGGCTGGCGGAGCACGGCCCGAGGCTGGTGCTTTTCGCGCGCCAGCAGTCGCGCTCGTCGGAGGATGCCGAGGACATCGTCCAGGACGCTCTGGTGAAGCTGGTGGAAAAGCTGGATTCGGGCGAGTTCGTCGGCGGCCAGGAAGCCTGGATGCCTTATCTTTTCACCACCATCCGGCGCCTCTCGATCGACCTCGGCCGCCGCGACGACCGTCGCAAGCGCCGCGAGGATTTTGTCGGCGGCGAGGTGGAGACGGAACAAAAGGAAGCCTTCCATCCTTGGTTCGAGAGCGAATCTTCCGATGACGAGACCCGCCAGCTGTTGGAAGCCGGACTCAAGGAGCTGCCACCGAAATTCGCCGAGGTGGTGGTCATGAAGGTGTGGGGCGAGCGCACTTTTGCGGAGATCGGCGAAGCCCTTGAAATTTCTCCAAACACCGCGGCCTCGCGGTATCGCTATGGACTTGAAGCCTTGAAGAAAAAACTCTCTTCGGCCCGCCGCAAAGGCGATCTCTCGATTTGATGGACACGATTTCCGACCAGACCGCATGGACTCCGAATTCCAGGAACTTGAGAACGAGCTGAAGGGCCTCCGCCCGGCGGCTCCGGACGCCGCTTGCCTCGACCGTCTGCTCGCGGCGGTAGAAGGGCGCTTGCAGGTCTCGGAGCTGTCCACCTCCGGGATCGAAAGCCGGCTGGCGGCGATGCAGCCTGCGGCGATGTCCCCGGTGCTGCTCGACAAGATGTTGGAAACCGTGACGCGCGTGCCTTTTCCGGTCAGCGACAAGGTGGTGCTCTTCCCCGGTGCCGCGAAGCCCGCGGCGAAGTCCGCTTCCCGCCGTCCCTGGTATGCGGCTGCTGCCGCGGTCGCGGTGGCTGGTGCGTTCACCGCGATGATGGTGGACAAGAGTCCGGTCACGAGCCCGGTCTCCGGCCCGGTGGCGAAAGACTTCACCCCGCTTCCCAAGATCCGCAACAACGTCAGCGAAAACGGAATCGTGTCCGCTTCCACCGGCTTGCAGGATGCGACCGATCAGGGCGTGCGCTGGACCAGGGATGGCAAGCCCATGCGCATGGTCCGCGTGGAATACAAGGACCGCATGAAGGTGCTCAACAACGAGGGCAAGGTGATCGAAGTCGAGGTGCCACGTTTCGAATATCTCTTCGTCCCCGAAAAAATCGACTGATGGCGAGACAAAAAGGCTGATCTACTACGCTTCTAGTATATTAACGCCAATCAAGAATGAACCAACGTTTCACATACGGATTCGCAACCTTGCTGGGTCTGGTTTCGCCCGCCCTGGCCATCGAGCCGCCGCGGACGATCGCCCCGGTGCCGCCGCGGGTGGTGGCGGAAGATCAGGACGCGACCGAAACCGCCCCGCCGGTGGAAGTCCCGCGCACCGACGAGGTGGCCCCGCCGGTCGAAATTTCCCGGCCTTATCTCGGGATCGGCGGCGCGGCCGTGCCCGACCTGCTCTCCGAGCACCTGAAGCTCGCCGAGGGCGAAGGCGTGGTGGTCCGCACCTTGGATCCCGATGGGCCTGCCGTTGCGGCGGGTCTCGCGCAGAACGATATCGTTACCAAGATCGCGAGCAGGCCGGTGGGTTCCCACGAGGGGCTCCGCGAGGCGATCTCCGGTAGCAAGCCGGGCGACGAGGTCGAGGTGGAGTACATCCATCGCGGGGAATCCCGCACCACGAAACTGGCGCTCGGCAAGGCCCCGACTCATCAAGGGCAGATCGCCGGCGGCGATGTGCGCCCGCTCGACCGGCTGATGCTGGACGGCATGCCGCAGGATCAGGCCCGCCGCATCCGCGAGGCAATCGAGCAGAACATGCGGATGTTCGAGGACGATCAGGGCAATGAGCTGATGGACCCCGGTCTCGCGATCGGCCGCGGCATGCACCAGCGCATGCAGCAAATGTTGCAGGGAATGGAGATGCAGATCCCCGACATGAACGAAACTCAGCCCGGTATCAACATCGGAGGGTCCAGCTCGAGCTCGATCCGCATGCTCGACGAGAACGGCAGCGTGGAGATCAAGTCCAAGGACGGGGACAAGCAAGTCCGCGTCTTCGGCAAGGACGGCAAGGTCCAATGGGAAGGTCCCTACAACACCGACAAGGACAAGGAAGCCGTGCCGCAGGATATCCGCGAGCGCATCGACAGCCTGAAGATCGACATGGATTTCAAAGGCAACGGCATTCGGTTGCAAATGAGCCCGCGCGACGGACGCTGAAAGGCGAAGCTGATTTCAAGGAGGCGAAACGCCCGTTCCGGTGATCTGCCGGGCCGGGCGTTTTCGTTATGCGGTTTCAAGGCGGCGGAGCGGCTTGTCTCCAGTGCTCCAGCCGCTCCTTGATCCGCTTCTCGAGGCCGTTCTCACCCGGATGATAGT
>CAMLOZ010000488.1 GCA_946481625.1 uncultured Haloferula sp.
CTCGCCGGTGAAGACTTGGAAGGACTTCATCGCGAAGCCCGTCACGCTCGGCGGGCCGGTGAGGACCAGCGGGAGTCATTGGTCGGAAGCCAGAAGTTGAAGGGGGCCGCCAGAAGCCGGACCGCTCGGAGAGCGGTCCCTGCCTCGCCCGTAACTCCGCGCTTCCGCCGTGCCCGTGGTTCCGGCAGGATGGGGTCATGAAAGCGCTGCTTCTCCTGTTCTCCCTCGGCTTGCCCTTGTCCGCCACCACGATCTCGGTGGTGCCGGTCTTCGAGCCGTTGAGCATGCACGGCACCGACGTGGACGACGGGATCACGGATACCGGCGAGGCCTTGCAGGCGACGGTGGCGAGCCGTCCCATGGCGCTCACCGGAGCCTTCCCCGAGGTGCTGCTGGAGGCCATCCGGACTTCCCACAAGTTCCCATCGAACAACCCGAATTACAAGGTGGAGGAGGTCAATCTCCTGGTTCTTTGTAACATTGCGATCGCTGCGGAGGTGACGGAGGAAGGGCTGAAGGTGCGCCTCAACATTGCAAATCTCACCGTCCCGGAAGACGTGGACCTCACGGCCCGCCAGGTTCTGAAGCTGGCGCTCGTGGCGATTAGGAAGACGCTTGAGGAGTATCAGAAGCCGCAGACGGAGCCGCTGAAGGTCTTTGTCGCCATCGAGGGGGTGAACGATGGGACTGCTTCGCTCAAGGAGTTGGATACGGAGTACACCCTTGGGGGGGCTTGAAGGGGGCGGAAGGCCGGGCTGGCATGCAGGGTCGGGGAAGCATCCCGGGATCGGGGAGGATGCGGACTGAAAGTTGGAGCACTCGGAAGAGAGAGGGGAGCCGGTGGGCAATCTGCGCCCTCGTCCGTCCGGTTTTCCCTTTTCAAACCCCGTGCCCGCTTGCTTGGATCGCGCAACGCCACGCATCGAATGAGTTTTCCCGAATCCTCCCCCCGCAGCTTCAAGAGAGCCATCCTGAAACTCAGCGGGGAGGCCCTGCGCGAACCCGGCAGCACCGACAACATCTCGCCCGAGATCGTCGAGCGGATCGCCTCCGAAGTCCGTGACGCCTTGGCCCCCGGGGATCTGGAACTCGGCATCGTCGTCGGCGGCGGGAATTTCTGGCGCGGCGCTTCCGCCAGCGCCCGCGGCATGGACCGGGCGACCGCGGACTACGTGGGCATGCTGGCGACGGTGATGAATTCGCTGGCGCTTCAGGGTTCGCTCGAGCACCACGGCGTGCCCTGTGTGGTGCAGTCGGCGATCGAAATGAAAAACGTCGCGGAGACCTACATCCGTCGCAAGGCCGAGCGCCACCTCGGCGAGGGCCGCGTCGTCATCTTCGCCGCCGGCACCGGCAGCCCCTTCTTCTCCACCGACACCACCGCCGCCCTGCGCGCTAGCGAGATGGGGGCGGACGTGGTCTTCAAGGCGACGATGGTCGATGGTGTTTACGATTCCGACCCCAAGAAGAACGCGGCGGCCAAGCGCTACTCCCGCATCGGCTTCCACGACTGCATCACCCGGCAGCTCAAGGTGATGGACGCCACCGCCTTCAGCCTCTGCATGGACAACCACATCCCGATCGTGATCTTCGACCTCGGTCCCGCCGGCAATATCACCAAGGCGCTCCGCGGCCAGGACATCGGCACCGTGGTCACCGGCGACGAAACCGTTCTCGCCTGAGCCGAGCTATCCTCTCCCTATCCCGCTATGGACCCGGAAACCGCCATCCTCGAAACGGAAGAAGCCATGGAAAAAGCCGTGGAGTATCTTCAGCACGAATTCGCCACCGTCCGCACCGGCAAGGCCACTCCCGGCTTGATCGAGAATATCGACGTCCACGTGCCGAGCTACGGCAGCACCATGAAGCTCAAGCAGCTCGCGATGATCACCGCGCCCGAGGCGCGCTTGCTGGAAGTGAAGGTGTTCGATCCGTCCACCACGCAGGATGTCGAGCGCGCCATCCGCGAGTCCCGCCTGGGCCTGAATCCGGCCGCCGCCAGCGCATCGCTGCGGATCCCGATTCCGGAGCTCTCCGAAGAGCGTCGCGTCCAGATGGTGAAGCTGGTCAAGCAATTGGCGGAAGAAGCCAAGGTGCGGGTCCGCTCCGCCCGCAAGGAAGGCATGGATATGGCCAAGAAGCTCAAGAATGAGAACCTGCTCACGGAAGACGGGCAGAAGGACCACGAAACGGAGGTGCAGAAGCTCACCGACAAGTATGTGAAGGTGATCGACGAGCACGTCGCGGCGAAGGAGCGCGAGGTGATGAAGGTTTGAGGGCATTTGGGACCGCCAGGCACCTGCCTCGCCAAACCCCGCCTAACAGCTTGCCTGATCCGGGTGCCGCAACCCATTGAGAGCTTGCCACCTTCGTCCCGGGATGGCATGAATGTCGACCGGACCGGGTCGATCCGTTCATCCTTGGTGACATGTGAGAAAGTTCTTCACCCTCGTTCTCGTTACCCTCTTGGTCGGTATCACGCTTGCCTGGAAGTGGAAGGTTTTCGGTTCGCAGTTGTTCCTTAGCCCGCCGGAGATCATGGGCGGAGTGGTGCGGACGGACGGAGAGGCGGGCGGGCGCCTCTATTACCTCACCAGCCAGTGGGAGAAGCGGATCAGCCGGGTCGGCGGTGGCCGCGGCAGTTCCAGCGTCAGGACCGTCGGTTGGCTCAATATCGACCTATGGGAAGTGGACGCCGCCAACGCACAACCGCTCTTCCGCCGCCGCATCAAACGCGACAAGGTCAACGGCGACTTCAAGGCGCTGGGCATGGAGCAAGGAGTCCTCTGGGCCCGGATCCCCGAGCTCGTCGGCATCCGCTTGACCGACGGCGAGATCGTGGCGGACAGCGCGAAGATCGAGGCCCGCAACCCCTCCCTGGCAGGTTTCATGCCGAAGCCCGCGCAGCCCGGGATCTTTCTAACCGAATCGATGCAGCCGCTGAGGTTCTCTCCGCAGGCTGGCATGGTCGTGCGGCTGGATGACGCTCGGGAGGTGAGGATCGATCCGCTGACATTGGAGGCGACGCCTTACGTGGCATCCAGAAAACTGGACCAGGCACCCTCGCTGGAGGCCCCCGCTCTACCGCCCCGTATGGCCGTGATGCCGCTCGCCAATGGCATGGACTGGTATGCCATGGTGCGCGGCCTCTCGATGCAAGGGCCGGCTGGTGGCGGCCAATGGCTCGGTCTGTTGGCCGAACCGGACCTGGCCGAGATAGAGGAACGCCATGTCGTCAGCCATCAGATGGACTTCAGCGTGCCCCGGCGGCAACGCCTGTATCGGGCGGAACTGAAGACGGAGCAGGAATTCCTCGGCCCCCGCACGACCTACCTGCATCCAGCCGTTTTACCGGACAGCCCCGAGTTCCTCATGGCCGGATTGTTGACCCAAGGGCCCGGCGGCAGCAGCGGACAATCCGCGATGTGGCGCCGCGAGCCGGATAGCGTCTTCGTTCTTTCGCGCGACCGCCTCGGCGACGAAGGCCGCCTGCAACTTGCCCGCATCTCGGGTCCGAAGGGGGTACCGGTCTGGAGTGTCGCGCTGCCTCTTTCGAACATGAGCGCGTGGATCCCCGGCGAGCGCCACGCGCTGATGTTAGGCCCCGATCCCT
>CAMLOZ010000489.1 GCA_946481625.1 uncultured Haloferula sp.
ATTTGATGAAGCCGCATCTGGAGGAGTTGGCGAAGGTCTCGGCGACGCACATTTCCTGCTATCCTAATGCGGGCTTGCCGAATCCCCTGGCACCGACGGGCTTCGACCTCGAGCCGCCGCACATGAACGCGTTCATGAAGGAATTCGCCTTGGAT
Organism: uncultured Haloferula sp.; assembly: GCA_946481625.1. The sequence continues at coordinate 156 of CAMLOZ010000489.1, forward strand.
GGGCTGCTGAATCTGGCGGGCGGGTGCTGCGGGAATACTCCGGAGCACGTCGCGGCGATTGCGGAAGGGGTGAAGGGCATTGCGCCACGCGAGGTTCCGACGCTGGAAAATTGAACCGCCAAGACGCCAAGATCGCCAAGTTTGGAAAAGGTGTTAGAGGAGTTGTGGCGTATGAATACCGCTGACCTGATCGCAAAGGATGTTGTCGATGCTGCGTTCAAGATTCACACAACCCTCGGACCTGGATTGCTTGAAAGCGCTTATGAGGCTTGTCTGGCTCACGAGCTCGCGAAGCGGGGCTATCAAGTCGAGCGACAGAAGCCTCAGCCCATCGTCTATGACGGTCTCCAGATTGAGGTCGGCTGCCGCTTGGACATTCTCGTGAACGGCGAGGTTATCTTGGAACTCAAGGCCGTGGAGCAATTGCTTCCCATCCATCACGCGCAGCTCATGACCTACCTGAAGTTGTCCGGCAAAACCCTCGGTCTTCTCATCAATTTCAACGTGCCCGTCATCAAAGCCGGGATCAAACGGGTCGCAATGAACCATCCCGACCTCTAAAAAAACTTGGCGCACTTGGCGTCTTGGCGGTTCATCTTTTCAGATCTCCATGTCCACCATTCCACGAGTCCTTCGTCTTTCCGGGTCCGAGGCGTATAACCACACGCCGGACAAAAACTTCCTGATGATCGGGGAGCGAACGAACGTGGCCGGTTCGCCGAAGTTCGCGAAGCTGGTGCGGGAGGGGAAACTGGACGAGGCGCTGGAGATCGCGCGGCAACAGGTGGAGAGCGGCGCGAACGTCATCGACATCTGCTTCGACGACGGCCTGATCGACGGCAAGGCGATGATGGCCCGCTTCCTCCAACTGGTCCAGAGCGAGCCGGAGATTTCAAAGGTGCCCATCATGGTGGATTCCTCGAAGTGGGAGATCATCGCGGAGGGTTTGAAATACCTGCAGGGGAAAGGGATCGTGAACTCGATCTCGCTGAAGGAGGGCGAGGAAAAGTTCATCCAGCAGGCGAAGCACATCCGCCGCTTCGGCGCGGCGACGGTGGTGATGGCCTTCGACGAGAACGGGCAGGCGGCGACATACGACGAGAAAATCCGGATCTGCGAGCGCGCCTACCGGGTGCTGGTGGACAAGGTCGGCTTTCCGCCGGAGGACATCATTTTCGATCCGAACATCCTGACGGTCGCAACAGGGATCGAGGAGCACAACAACTACGCGCTCGATTTCATCAACGCGACACGCTGGATCAAGACGCACCTGCCCCATGCGAAGGTATCGGGCGGAGTGTCCAACATTTCGTTCTCGTTCCGCGGCAACAACGTGGTGCGCGAGGCGATGCACTCGGCCTTCCTCTACCATGCCACAAAGGCGGGGATGGACATGGGGATCGTCAACGCCGGGATGCTGGAGGTTTACGACGAGATCCCGAAGGACATGCTGGAGCACGTGGAGGACGTGCTGCTGAACCGGCGTCCGGATGCGACCGAGCGGATGCTGGAATTCGCCGAGCGCTTCAAGGGGCAGGGTGGCAAGAAGCTGGAGGAAGACTTGAGCTGGCGCGAGGAGAGCGTGGAGAAGCGCCTGGAGCACGCCTTGCTGAAGGGCATCGACAAATTCATCGACGAGGACACCGAGGAAGCGCGGCTGAAGTACGGCCGGCCGCTGAAGGTGATCGAAGGCCCGCTGATGGACGGCATGGGCGTGGTCGGCGACCTCTTCGGCGCGGGCAAGATGTTCCTGCCGCAGGTGGTGAAGAGCGCGCGCGTGATGAAGAAGTCGGTCGCGTGGCTGACGCCTTTCATGGAAGCGGAGAAAGCCGAGTTCCTGGCCGGCGACATCGCCGGGCTGATGGCGGCCGACCCTGCGTTGACGAGAGACGAGGCGATCGCCCTGGCGGGACGCCGGCGCTCGGCGGGTCGCTTCCTGATCGCCACGGTGAAGGGCGACGTTCACGACATCGGGAAGAACATCGTGGGCGTGGTGCTGGCCTGCAACGGCTTCGAGGTCACGGACATGGGCGTGATGGTGCCATGCGACAAGATTCTGGCGAAGGCCAAGGAGATCGGCGCGGACGTCATCGGTTTGTCCGGTCTGATCACGCCTTCGCTGGACGAGATGATCCATGTTGCGAAAGAGATGGAGAAGGGCGGCTTCAAGGTGCCGCTGCTGATCGGCGGGGCGACCACATCATCGACCCACACGGCGGTGAAGATCGCGCAGCACTACTCGGGGCCGGTGGTCCACGTGCTGGATGCCTCGCGCTCGGTGCCGGTGACGACCTCGCTGCTTTCGCCGGACCAGAAGGATACATTCATCGCGGAGAACAACGAGCGGCACCGGAAGGCGCGGGAAGCCTTCACGGGCGGGCCGAAGAAGGAGACGGTGGGCATCGTCGAGGCGCGCGCCCTGGGACGGCTGACGGATTGGTCCGCCTACACGCCGCCGGTGCCGAAGTTCACGGGGACGCGGGTTCTGGCCAACCAGTCGCTGCGCGAGTTGGTCGAGTACATCGACTGGACGCCGTTCTTCCATGCGTGGGAGTTGCGCGGCGTGTGGGACCGGGAAACCAAGGTGCTGAAGACGAAGAACGAGGAAGGAGCCAAGGAAGCGGCGAAGCTGCATGGCGAGGCGCTGGAACTTCTGGAAAAGATCATCGCGGAAAAGCGGTTCACGGCGCGGGGCATCTACGGGTTCTTCCCGGCGAATGCGGATGGCGACGATGTCATCGTGTGGGAGGACGAGCACCGGACACGCGAGAAGACGCGCCTCCACACGCTGCGGCAGCAGGTGAAGAAGGAGAGCGGCAAGCCGAACGAGGCGCTCTCCGACTACGTGGCCCCGCAGGGCGCGGGGAAGGATTACATCGGCGGGTTCGTGGTAGGCATCCACGGTGCGGACGAATGGGCCGCGGAGCTGGAGAAGTCGAACGACCCTTACAATTCAATCATGGCGAAGGCGCTGGCGGACCGCCTGGCGGAAGCCTTTGCGGAGCTGATGCACCACCGGGCGCGGGTCGAGTGGGGATACGAGCGGCCGAATGAATTCGGGGCGAACGAGCTGATCAAAGAGAATTACCGCGGGATCCGGCCGGCACCGGGATATCCGGCGCAACCGGACCATACGGAGAAACCTTTGTTGTTCGAACTACTAGGGGCATCGGAGCAGACCGGCGTGGAGCTCACCGAGAGCTGCGCGATGCATCCGGGGGCGGCGGTTTGCGGTTTGTACTTCAGCCATCCGGAGAGCCATTACTTCGCGATCTCGGAATTGCAGAAGGATCAGGTGGAGGATTACGCGCACCGGAAGGGGATGACGCTTGAAGAGGCGGAGAAGTGGCTGGGGCCTTGGTTGGGGTACCAGTGAGGGTGCCGGGGGAAAGGCAGGACGTCGAACATCGAACATCGAACATCGAACATCGAACATCGAACGCCCA
>CAMLOZ010000490.1 GCA_946481625.1 uncultured Haloferula sp.
TTCCGCGACGCGGCGGGAAATACGGTGCGCATCGTACAATTCGGCGAGTGGAACCGCTCGGCCGGACCGGATTTCCTGCAGGCCGCCGTCGAGATCTCCGGCGAGCGGCGCGAAGGGGCGATCGAACTCGACCTCCGGGCCGCCGATTGGGAAGCCCATGGCCACGGTTCCGACCCCGCCTTCGAAGCCACCGTGCTGCACGTGGTCTTCCATGCAGGCGAGGCGGAGAGCTTCACCCGCACCCGCGAGCACCGGCAGGTTCCGCGCGTCACGATTCCCGCCGGTCTCCTTGAAGAAGCGCTGATGCGGCCGCACCGCGAAACGGCCATTGCCCGTCCCGGCCGCTGTGTCCATCCGCTCGCCGCCATGCCGCCGGTGGCGGTGTCCGCATTGATCACCGAGGCGGCCACCCACCGGGCCCGCTTGAAGGCCGCGCGCCTCCTGCGCACCACGGATGTCCATGGGCCCGATGCCGCCCTCTACCACGCCGTTGCCGAAACGCTGGGCTACCGCGCGAACGCGCTGCCGATGCGCCTGCTCGCGCAGCGGATGCCGCTTTCCGCCGTGCGCGAGTCGGGAGCCGATGCGGAAGCAATGCTCTTCGGTGCCGCCGGCTTCCTTGCGCCGGACCTGCATGAGAAGGCCCCCGCCGATACCCGCGAGCATCTCCGTTCGCTCTGGGACACCTGGTGGAAAGCGCGGGGGCGCTGGGAATCCACCCACACGATCCCGTGGAAGACCGTCGGCCAGCGTCCCGCGAATCATCCGCACCGCCGAGTCGCCGCCCTCGCCGCGCTGGCGAAGGACTGGCCAAGGTTCCGCAAGCTGGCCTACTCGCGCCCTCTGGATGTGAAGGGTCTCACCGCGTATCTCGCGAAGCTTGAAGACCCCTTTTGGACGCACCGCCACACGCTTTCCTCCACGGAGTCATCGCGGCCGGTCGCGCTCTTCGGGAGCGAGAAACTCACCGAGTTGCTGGCGAACCACCTCTTCCCCCTCGCCCTCCACGAAGGCCAGCCTTTCGCCGACTACCTCAAGCTTCCCGCGGGTGCCCGCAACGAGAAGGTGAAGCGCTGCGCGATCCGCCTGTTCGGCAGCGAGGAGACGGCCGCACCGTGGCTCAAGAAGGCCGCCCATCACCAGGCGCTTCTGCAGATCTACGCCGACTTCTGTTTGGAGGACGCCAGCGATTGCGCGGAGTGCCCCTTCCCGGAGCAACTGAAGCAGTGGGGGGAAAAAAATTACTAATTTTTAAGCACTAATTTTCAAACCGAAGTGTGATGAAGAAACGGGTCTGGCGACCGATCGACCTCCCCGCCCCATGCCTGCCTTGGTTTAATCATTAGTGCTTAGAATTCGTGCTTTCCCTCTCAATGCATTCCCTTCTCGCCCTCAATTCCCTTCCGAAGATCGGCCCGATCCGCATCCGCCGCCTGTTGGAACGTTTCGGCGATGCCGATGCGGTCTTGAGCGCGCGCAAGGACGATCTGATCCGGGTGGACGGAATCGGCGAAGAGACCGCCACCATCCTCACGAAATGGAAGGATCACGCCGACCCCGCCAAGGAGTTGTTAGAGATTGCGGAGCGCGGGCTTTCCATCCTCACCGCGGACGACGAGGAGTTTCCGCCCGCCCTCCGCGAGGCGTATGATGCGCCGTTGCTTCTCTACGTGTGGGGCAAGCTCGAGACCCGCGACCGCCATGCCATCGGCATCGTGGGTACGCGGCGCTGCACGATGTATGGAAGGAATGCCACCAAGCTGATTTCCTTCCAACTCGCCCACGCGGGTTTCACGATCATCTCCGGTCTGGCCCGGGGCGTGGATACGGTCGCGCACGAGGCCGCGCTCGCGGCGGGAGGCCGTACCGTCGCCGTCCTCGGCTCCGGTCTCGCGCAGCTATTCCCGGCGGAGAACCTCGCGCTGGCCGAAAAGATCGCCGAAGGCCGCGGGGCGGTGATCTCCGAGTTTCCCCTCCACACCCCGCCGGACAAGCAGACCTTCCCGCAGCGGAACCGCATCGTCGCCGCATGGTCGCAGGCACTCGTCGTCACGGAGTGCGCGCGCAAGTCCGGCTCGCTGATCACCGCGAATCTCGCCGGGGACTACGGCCGCCCCGTCTATGCCGTTCCCGGCCCCATCGATCAGGAGAGTTCCGCCGGTTGCAACCAGCTCATCCGGGAAGGTGCCACCCTGGTAACGAACGGCGGCGATATCATCGACGATCTTGCCGAGTTGCCCTTGGAGTCGGGACGCCAGCCCGAGCTCCCCCTCGCCGGGAAAGCCTCCCTGCCCGAACTCCCGCCGGAGGAAGCCAAGGTCTTCGCCGCCCTCGGCGAAGGCGAGTCCGGCGTTGACCGCCTCGTCGAAAGCACCGGCCTTCCCGCCCCGGTGGTGGCGACGACGCTGATGAAGCTGGAGATGAGAAGGCTGGTCCGCGCCTTGCCCGGTTTCCGTTATGTGAAACGGTGAAACTTCGGTGAAGGGCGAGCATCGGGCTCGCGAACGCTCGCCGGCAGTGGCAAAGTACCGCCTAGCGTGAACTCCATGCCACGATATGTCAGCGCGATGATCATCGTCTTCGTGACGATCCCCGCGGCCTTCGCGCGGCTCCTTGGCGTCGGCATGGCTTGGCTCGCAGGCGTCTTCTGGTTCTCCGGCTACCAGAACTCCCTCATGAGCATCCCGATCCCCCTGGCCTTCTTCGGCTGGCTCGTCGTCAGCGTGATCTTCTATCTCGTTATCGTCGGCATCGACTACGTCCTCGCCAAGCAACGCGACACCGTTCCGGAAAGCACCGTGATCCGTTGCCTCATCGCCGAACTATCCGTCCAGATCCTGGGCATCCTCGGCGGCAGCATGGTGATCGCCGCCCTTTCCAATGACAAAGCCCGAGCTCCTCTTCTCACCTTCGGACTTCCTCTCGCCATCGTCGCCCTCACCATCTCTTTCGTTTACAACCGGCGCGTGGAAGAATGGCGTAAGGCTTGGAGCGGCGATAGCAACATCGTCCCGAGCCGGTAAATGCCAGGGAATCTCAGAATCAGACCCATGCCTCGCTTGCTCCGTGCCTTCAGCATCCTCTTCATCGGATTTCCCGGGGCATGGATCTGGCTTTATGGCGCACTTTCCCTCACCGGTACTTTTGCGGCGACGATCGCCGGTGAAGCATCGGGGAACCTAATGTCTATCCTCGCCGCATTGGCCATCGGGTTTGGCAGCCTTATCCTTGGTTACTTGATGGTGATCTGCGCGAGGATCATAAGCAAGGATCCTCGGGAACGCTTTGCAGGTCATCACTTCACGGAGCGAGTGGCATGGGTCCTCAGCCTGCAACTGACTTCCGTCCTGGCTGTGGCCGCGCTTTTCGCTGCCATGAGCTGCTTGTCCCATGAACAGTGGTCGAAAATGATCCTTCCAGTCCTCCTCGCAGCCGGGTTCGGGATGACAGCTTCCCGCTTGGCCGCACACTGGCATAAGCTTGGCTCAAAGTGGCACAAGGAGATTACCGATGCTGAAACCGCACGCGCCACGCTCGATTCAGCGGACCGGCGCACCTGAGGAGGGCGCGTCCCGGGAATGGAAGGAGACGGATGGGGA
>CAMLOZ010000491.1 GCA_946481625.1 uncultured Haloferula sp.
AACAGCCCCTCCTCGCCAGCCTCCTTGCGCCACGGATTCCCGAGCGTGGCGGCGAACACCGCCCACAACGCCGGGAACAGCGCCAGATACAGCGACAGCGCGATCCACCCGACGTCGCTCACCGTGCGGAGCCAGACCACGTTGAGCAGGAAGAAGCCGAGCCCCGTGAGATAGCCGAGCCCGAAGGCCTTCAACTTCCGCCGCTTCTCCCCGAGCGTCCAGAGCGCCAGCAGCAGCGGCACCAGGACCACCCACACCAGCTTGCTGACCGAGTGCGGCGGGAACAACAGCGCCATCCCCATGCCGCTGGCAAGGGCGGCAAGAGGACGAAGGACGGGAAGAAGGCGTCTCATGAAAAGCGGCGGAACCTGCCCCGGGGATGCGGCCGGTCAAGCGAGACGAGACTTGGCGTCCGCCTCGATCCATGCCCACAGGCTGTCGAGGGAGACCCCCACGTTAAACCGTGAACCGGCCAGATCGTCCGAGGGCGCGGACTTGCCGTAGAGGTAGAACTTGATTTTCGGCTCGGTGCCGGAAGGCCGCACCGCGAAGGAACGTCCGTCTTCCAGATCGACGAAAAGCATCTTCTCCTTCGGCAGCGGATCGCCCTCCGCATCGAAGAGGTCCTGCGTGGCGAAATCGCGGATCCGGGAGACCTTGGAGCCGTCCACCTCCACCGGCGGGTTCAGCGAGTAGGTGCCGGCCAGCTTCTGGATCTGCGCCGCGCCATCCGCGCCTTCCATCGTCAGCGATTTGCCGCGCTCCTCATGGTAACCGAACTCGCGGAAGATGTCATCGAGCAGCGTCGCCAGGGACTTGCCCACCGACTTCGCGTAGGCGGCCACTTCGGCGAACATCACCGCGGCGCCGTTGCCGTCCTTGTCGCGGACGAAGTCGCAGCCGAGGTAGCCGTAGCTTTCCTCGCCGCCGAAGAGGAAGAAGCGCGAGTATTCCAAGCGCAGTGCCCGCGTCGCGGCTTCGTCGAGCGAACGGTAATCGCCGCCCTTCTTGTCGGCAGGGATCGCGTCCTCGTATTTCCGCAGCTTCTCCGCGATGTACTTGAAGCCAGTCAAGGTATCGACCACGCCGATGCCGTATTTATCGGCGATTGCCCGTTGCAGTTCGGTCGTCACGAAGGTCTTCACGAAAAGCGCGCGCGCCCGCGTGGTGTCATTGAGCCAACCGATCTCGAAAGCCGTCTTCGCGCGGTACCACGCCATCAGCGAACCGATCTGGTTGCCCGTGATCACGCGCATCTTGCCGCCGTCCTCGCGCACCGCCACGCCCATGCGGTCGTTGTCCGGGTCGGTGCCGATCACCAGTTCAGCGCCTTGTTTGTCGGCCAGTTCGATCGCCAGCTTGAGGGCGGGCGGATTCTCCGGATTCGGCGACTCCACCGTCGGAAAACGCCCGTCCTGAATGTCCTGCTCGGGCACCGTGATCACCTCGAATCCCAGTTCGCGCAGCATCGGCACGATGATCACGCCACCGACCCCGTGGAGGTTCGTGTAAGCCACTTTCGTGCTCGCGCCTTCCAGCAATTCGGGGCGCATCAGCAGCGACTTGAGGCGGTCCATGTAACGGCGGTCGAGCTCCGCGCCGATGATCGTGACCGTGCCCTGCTGATCCTTCGGCAGCGGCTCGTAGATTTCGTTCTGAAGCGAGTTCACCTCCGCGATGATCGCGGAAGCATGCGGCTCCACGATCTGCGCGCCGTCGTTGAAGTAGGCCTTGAAGCCGTTGTCGTGCGCCGGGTTGTGGCTCGCCGTCAGCACCACGCCGGCATCCGCCCGCAGGTCGCGGATCGCGAAGGAAAGCTCCGGTGTCGAGCGCCCCGATTCGAAGAGGTATGCATCGCAACCTAATTCTGCGGAGGCCTTCGCGCAGTACTCGGCGAAGTCGCGCGAGAAATGGCGGCTGTCGTGAGCGAAGACCAGCTTGGCCTTCCGGCCGCTGCCGACGTGCTGCTTGGCATACGCGATCAAGCCCCGGACGGCTCGGGAGAGGTTGAAGAAATTCATCGTCGCCGTGCCCGCGCAAGGATGTTCCGGCCGGTCGTTCGGGCCGCCCTTCCCCTGCTCCGCCTTCGTCACGATCCGGCCGATCGTCCGGCCGCGCAGACCGCCGGTGCCGAAGGCCAGCGTCTTGAAGAACCGGTCGTTGAGTTCCTGCCATTCCCCGGCTTCCGCAAGTTCGCGGACAGCCTCGCAGGCGACCGGCGTGGCCGAACCGGCAAGCAGCAGGTCGATGTTCACGCGGGAGCTTTCCAGCAGGAGTCCGTGGGCAAGGGCATCGTCAAGTCGGGAGGCGAGGTCGCTCATTTCGCGCTGGATGCTAGCGGCCCGATGCTCCATGGCAATGCCTCCCATGCGCCATCTGCTCGAAGCCGCCCTCGCCAAGCGCCAGCCGCTCCGGGTCCCCGGGACGGATGCCTTCCGCTTGATCGATGGAGCGGGCGACGGGCTCCCGGACATTGATCTGGAAGACTTTGCGGGCCGCTGGCTGCTCTCCACCCGTGATCGGGAGATCCCGCCCGCGATGTCCGCCTGGCTCCGCGACCAAGGCCGGACCGTCTATTGGAAGCGTCTCGACCAGCAACAGAAGGACTCGCCCACCCACGTCGCGGGCCCGGTCTGCGAGGCTCCCTTTTCCATCCACGAGGGTGGCCTGGCGTTCGAGATCTCGTTCCAATCCGGCTACTCGCAGGGCATCTTCCTCGACCAGCGCGACAACCGCGCCGAGCTCCGCAGCCGCCTGAGAGCGGGCGGCACCCTGCTCAATACCTTCGCCTACACGGGCGCCTTTTCCGTCTATGCCGCCGCCGCCGGGACCACCACGACCACCCTCGACCTCGCGCAACCCTACCTCGACTGGGCCAAGCGGAACTTCATCCTCAACGGCTTCGATCCCGCCACCCACTTCTTCTGCAAGGGCGACACCTTCCACTGGCTCTCCCGCTTCGCGAAGCAGGGCCGGAAGTTCGACGGCATCGTGCTCGATCCCCCCACCTTCTCCCGCGACAAGGACGGCAATGTCTTCCGGGTCGAAAAGGACTACGGGCGCCTCGCCGAACTCGCCTTCGCCTGCCTCGCCCCCGGCGGCTTCCTCCTCGCCTCCACCAATTGCCGCACCCTCACCCCGCGAGCCTTCGAGGCCCAAGTCCGCGGTGCCTCGAAACGCCCGGTCCGCACGAGGCTCGCCCCCATGCCCGCCGATTTCACCGGGGAGCCCTACTTGAAGAGCCTGTGGGTGGATGGATAGTGACCGCCGCCGCCAGAACTATCGCGTTGAAGGACGGAGACCTGGAGCATACAGTCGCGAGAATGAAGCTCGAAGAAATTGCCGCTGAAGCTTCCAAACTCACGGAAGAGGAGCGCGCCGCCCTTGCTTCCCGATTGCTTCATGGTCTGGAGAGTCCGGTGTATGAGGTGACGGACGAAGAACTCCTTCAACGGAAGCGCGAAGCGGAGGAGGACCCCGGGGTCTGGATCACTTTCGACGAATTGGTATCTGGTTTGAGACGCCGTGGAAATTAGGTTCCACAAGCGGGTCCGCATCGACTTGAAGGAAATCCTCTCGAAATACGATTCCATT
>CAMLOZ010000492.1 GCA_946481625.1 uncultured Haloferula sp.
TCTCGACGAGGATCTGGAGGCCGTGCTTCTTCTTGTAGTCGAGCAGCATCTCGCGCTTGGCGAGTGGCGGCGGCGGATCGGGGCGACCGTCCTCGATCCACTTGCTGTATTTCCGTTTCTCTTTGAGCTGCTTGAACCAGGAAGCCATGGGCAGGGGCAGGCTAGGCGCGGATACCCCGGGGACCAAGCGCATTTTCCACCGCTCGGGGCTTGCCCGCGGTGGCAGGTCCCGGTCCATGCTGCGCCGTGCCTTTCCCCTTCCTGCGCCCGAAGGACAGCTTCATCACCTGCCGCGACCGCGACGACGGCGGCGGGGCGCAGATTTCCGCCCGGATCTCCACGATGATCCTGGCCCGGCTGAGGGGAATGACTTACGCCCACACGCCCCTGAGCGATGTGGCCCATGCTCCGGCGGGGATGGCTCAGGGCGACTGGGCGCGGGCCTGGGAGCAGGTCTTCAATCTGGGCGCGGGGGAGGTTTCCGCCGCCGATGTCCCCTATCCCGAGCGGCAGGTGCCGAAGCCCCACCGCTTCCGGCCCCGCTCCCGCCGGCTGCACGTGGTCGCACACTGCCACAAGGTCACCGATCACCATCCGGAGGCCTGGGCTGCGATCGCACCCGAGTTGGGCGGAAAATACGCCCTGTCCCTGAAGCCTGATCTTGCGGGTTACGACGACGGACGCGTGCAGATCGCCATCCATCTGCGCCGGGGCGATGTGGGCTCGAGCGGACGCTTCTCCGAACGCTACACGGGGGATGAAGTCGTGCTGGCACGCTTGGAGAAAGTCCTGAAGGTGACCGGCAAGGAGCGCTCGAAGATCCGCCTCTTCTCCGAAGGCGAGCCCTCCGACTTCCAGGCCTTCGCGGATCTCGGGGCGGATCTTCATCTCAATGACGACGTCTTCGAGACCTTCCACCACTTCGTGCGCAGCGACGTGCTCTTTCTCGCAAAGAGCACCTTCAGCTACCTCGGCGGAGTCATCGGCCGCAATGTCTGCATCTACGAGCCCTTCTGGCATCCGAAGCTGCCCGGGTGGCTCGCGCCGGACCAACTGGAAGAGTCGCGGATCGATGCCGCACTCGCTTCACGACGCTGAAAGCCTGCCGGTGACCTCAAGGATCGGGCGAAGCTTCTTCAGTTCGGCAAGGGCCCTCGCTTCCTGTTCCGGCGGCAGCCTGAAGCTCCAATTGTGCGGCCCCACGGTGCCGGGCGAATTGATCCGGTCCGTGAGATCACACAGGTCGGTGATCATGAAGGCCGCGTAGCGCGAACGCGAAACGAGGAGGGCGGTGAACAACGCGGCCTTGAGCTCCGGACCGTAAGGAAGAGTCTCCTTCACCCCGGCGAATTCCGCCATCAGCCGGAGATACTCCGCGGACTGCTCCTGCTCGTCGGGATCGGCGTCCGGATCGGCGATGATGCGGTGGAAGTTCGGCCACAGGGCGGGGATCGAATCGTGATCGTGCGTCGAGTAGGTGGCGAAGGAGCATTCGGGCAGTTCCTCCGGAGGGATCACGTGACCCTTCTCATCCGAATCCCAATGCGGGATGCGGAAGCCCGCCACGTCGAGCGAGGCCAGATGGGGACGCACGTAATCCGGCACGCTGCCGAGGTCCTCACCCACGACGGCCGCACCGTGCGCCGCTTCCACCGCCATGTGCAGGCGGATATCGCCATCCGCAAGGTTCGCGGCCTTGTTCGCCGGCGTGTCGTCCGGCCGGGGAGCCCACCCGGGCAGAGGTCCGCCGGTGAGCTTCGCGGCCTCCTTCGCGGTGAGCGGGAGGAATTCGTTGTTCCGCTGCGGCTGCCAGGGAAACGAGTAGATGCGGTAGAAACCGAGGACGTGATCGATGCGGAAGATGTGGAAAATGTCCGTAAGCTTCGAGATCCGCTGCCGCCACCACGGGAAGCCCGCGGCTTGCATGCGCTCCCAGCGGTAAAGCGGGATTCCCCAGTTCTGCCCCCATTTCTGGATGAAGGGATCGTGCTTGAAGATGAGTTCGGGCGGAGCGCCGCCGCAGTTCTCGAGATCGAAGTCTTCCCGGTTGAAGAAAACATCGGCCGAATAGCGGCTCACCCCGATGGGGATATCCCCCATCAGCTTCACGCCCTTGTCGTCCGCGTGCTGGCGCACCGCCCGCCACTGCCGGAAGCAGAGCCATTGCACCCAAGCGTAGAACTCCAGGCGTTCATCCACCACAGCGGCGTCTTTCTTCCGCTCTCTCTCCAAGTACGCCAGTGCTCCCGCCACCGTCTTGCGGTCCTCCGGCCACCAGTCCCAAGCCTCCGACCCGCCGGAACGATCCATCAACCAACGATAGATGCAGTAGTTCACAAGCCACGCCGACTCCTCGCGACGGAAGCGGTAGAAAGCGACATCCCCCCTCCCCGCATGGAAGCGCGACCAAGCCTTTTCAAGCAGGCTTCGTTTCGCCTTCCGAACAGAGGCGTAGTCCACCCTGCGGGCGGTGAGTGCCTCACCCAGACTTGTCCGCGCCTCTTCAAGATCCGCCGGCTCCAGGCCGGGAATGTCCCTCGGTTCGAAACTCAGGTAGAGGGGCTCCAGCGCGACCGAGGAAATGGCGTTGTAGGGGCTGTCATCACCACCCGTCTCATTCAGGGGCAGCAACTGGAGAAAGCCGATCCCGTGCTGCGCGCAGTGGTCGATCCACCGCCGCATCGCACGGGTGTCGCCGATACCCAGATCACCCTCCCGGCGGGGCGTGAAGGCGGGAAGGAGGAGACCGGCGAGGCGCTCTGGCATGCGTTAGAGGGTGCCACGAAGACAGCCCCGATCCAGCACGAAGCGTACCTGGCCCGTGGCAGCAGCACAGCTCTCGAGGGCACGGGAAAATACCGCCCGCTTCTTACCTCGCCGGCATTTCCCCGGTCGCCACCCTCTCCCCGCGCAACATCTTCCCGATCTCCCCCGTGAGCCACAGATAGTGATCGGATCTCAGCCCGGGTTCTGACAAAAACCGCACATTTCCCGCCGGCGGATTCTGTGAAACTTTGAAGATCGCCGTGCCCTCATCCACCTCGTCGAACATCGCCACGTAAAGCGTCTTCACCCCCGCCTCCTTCGCCGCGATGGCCTGGCTCCACAGGAACCTGCCGCCCAGCCGGGGGATCTGGTCGAACTTCGCCTCCTGCTTGCGGCTCTTCTGGAGGTTGTGCCAACTGAAACCCGGGAACGCCACCGGCAGGTAGTCGAGTCCCCGTTCCCGACACCACGCGATGTCCGGCTTGAGAAGCTTCTCCACACGGTTCGCAGCATCCTGCGGGGTGCCGAATCGGCCCACTGCCCAAGGACTCACGATGTCCGCCATCGCGATGATCTCGTGAAGCTTCGTATCCGCGATCGAATCGCGGTCCAAAGTCCGCCAATAGCAAGGCACGCCCACCATCACGGCACAACCTTCGCCCTTGAAAAACCGCACCAACGTCTCCCACTCGGGAAGCGATGGCGCCCGATCATTGAAGCCTAGTCCCCACAACGCCACCAGCGGCTTGCCCCGGTAGCGCAGGTAGGCGGCGTCATCCATCCCCACCTTCTGCTCTGCACCGAGGCGCTTCCAA
>CAMLOZ010000493.1 GCA_946481625.1 uncultured Haloferula sp.
GCTGGCGGACGGGAGCGCCACCAAACTCACATGGCGGATGAACTTCGAAGACGGTGCCTCGAACGAAAAGCTCCGCGACTTTATCACGGTCGCGAACGAGCAGAACTTCAACCGGCTGGAGGCCCGCTTGAAGACGAAGGATTGAGTCACTCAGCCCTTGATCTCGAGCAGCATCTGCGGGTTATTCGGGAACTTCTTCAGGAAGTAGAGCAGGCGCTCCATCGCTTCCACCGGACGATGCCCCGAGAGGCCGCGGCGGATGAGGTGGATCTTGTGGAGCATGTGCTCCGGCAGGAGGAGTTCCTCGCGGCGGGTGCCGGATTTGAAGATGTCCACGGCCGGGTAGATGTAGTTCTCGGCGATCTTGCGATCGAGCACGAGCTCCATGTTGCCGGTGCCTTTGAACTCCTGGAAGATCGCTTCGTCCGCACGGCTGTTCGTCTGGATCAGCGCGGTTGCCAGGATCGTCAAGGAGCCGGCCTCGCGGGTATTGCGCGCGGCGGCGAAGAGCCGGCGGGGAACTTCGAGCGCTCCCACGGTGATACCGCCGCTACCGATGCCCCGGCCATGCTGGCGGGCACCGCCGTTGTAGGCACGGGCAAGACGGGTGATGGAATCCATCAGCAGGAAGACATGGCGGCCGGACTCCACGAGGCGCTTGGCGCGCTCGATGCAAAGCTCCGCGATGCGGCAATGGCTGCGCGAGCCTTCGTCGTTCGAACTGGCATAGATCTCCGCTCCCGGAAGGGTGCGGCGGAACTCGGTAACCTCTTCCGGCCGCTCGTCCACGAGCAGGATCATGAGGTGCATCGTTTCGTCGTGCAGCTCGCGCACGGCCTCCGCGATGTGAAGGAGAAGCGTCGTCTTGCCCGACCGCGGCGGCGAGACGATCAGGCCGCGCTGGCCGCGACCAACGGGTGCCATCAGGTCGAGCACCCGCGTGGTGAAACGCTCGGGAACCGTTTCGAGGCTGATGCGCTTGTTCGGATTCACCGCCTTCAGTTCCTCGAAGGAGGGCAGACGCTTCGCATCGTCCGGACTGAGATCGTTGATGGAAGTGAGCTCGACCAGTTGCTGGCCGCGCGAACCTTCCTGGGCCAGGCCGTGGATCCATACCCCCGGGCGCAAGCCATACCGGCGCACCATCTCCGGGGAAACGAAGACATCGTCGCGGGCCTGTTCGAAATTCTTCGAGGGCACGCGCAGGAAGCCGAAGCCCTTCGGCGCGAGTTCCAGCATGCCGTTCACTTCGACCTTGGGCCCGCTGAATGCCGGAGCTTTCTCGACCGGTTCGGCCTTGTCTCCCCCGCCCTGCCGCTCGGGACGCTCCTGTCTTTCGGGACGCTCCCGGCGCTCGCCTTGTGGCTCACCGCCACCACCCCGTCCCTCGCGCTCGCGTTCGCGGCGGCGCTTGCGACGGCGCTTGCGGCGCTCCCGGTTGGCTTCGGTGCGGTCCTTCGGTCCGTCCTGCTGGCCTCCTCCTTGATGGCGGTCGCCGCGCTGCTCGCGCTGTTCGCGGGGCACCCGGTGTTCGCGAGGCTCGCGCTCTTCACGGGGAGTTACCGGACCGCCCCCCGGCACGCGGCCGAATGCAGGCGGACGGTTCTCCATAGAGGGAGCGTCCTCGGACCGGCTATCCAAGGGTGCGGGAGCCGAAGTTTGCGGAGGAGCCGGCCGTTCTTCCCGCGGTGCGGAAACGGGCGGCTCGGCGATGGAGAATGACTTTTCTTCCGCGGCCGGCACCTTCTTGCGTGCGGCCTTCTTCGCCTTGGGTGCCGGTTTTTCGGGCACATCCAAGGGCAGCACGGCCTGCGCCGGAGCTTCCTCGACGGCTTTCGCCTGCGCCACCTTCTTGGTGGCCGCCTTCTTGGCTGCGACTTTCTTCGCGGCAGCCTTCTTGGCGGCTTTCTTCGCGGCCTTCTTGGCAGCGGGCTTCGGTTCGGCGGACGAGGTTTCCGCGGCGGATTCGTAGCCGGCGGTGTCCTGGGGCGTGTTATGGCTCATTCAAAAAAAGGGGGCGGCACCGGCGGATCTACCGGCATGCTCAGGTGTCGAGTGCCACGAGGACTTCCTCGGCCACTTCGAAATTGGTGAAAACGTTCAGGGTGTCGTCGTAGGCATCCAGCAGGTCGTAGAGTTTCATGACCTGCCGGGCGATCTCGGGATCGGCGACGAGCGAGGGATTCTGGGGTACGGAGACGAGCTTTTCGGAAGCGATGGTGAACCCTGCGCCGCGGAGTTCAGCGGCCACGGCGGCGAGTTCGACCGGCGAGGTGAGCACGACATGCTCGGTCTCATCACTCTGGACATCGTCCGCACCGGCGAGGATCGCCGCTTCCATCATGCGGTCGTCGTCGATGCCCTCCGCCGCGATGCGGATCTCGCCCTTGCGGTCGAATTGGTAGGCAACGCTGCCCGGAGTGGCCACGCTGCCGCCGTTCTTCGAGAAAATCGAGCGGATGTCTGCGGCGGTGCGGTTGAGATTGTCGGTGGCGGCCTCGATCAGGAAGGCGACGCCCGCGGGGCCGTAGCCCTCGTAGGTGACTTCCTGGATCGCTTCGCCGCCCAGTTCGCCGAGGCCTTTCTTGATCGCGCGGTCGATGTTGTCCTTCGGCATCGAGACCGCCTTGGCATTGTCGACGGCGGCACGGAGCCGGGCGTTCATGCCGACATCCCCACCACCGGCACGGGCCGCGAGCGCGATCTCATGGGCGCACTTGCTGAACACCCTGCCTTTGATGACATCGACGCGAGCCTTGATGTGCTTGACCTTCGACCACTTGTTGTGACCAGCCATTCGCTTGAAAAACGGAAAAGAGCGGGAGCAGGACGGTGCGCGGAGGCGCGTGCCACTTCCCTGTTAGGAAAAACGTGAACGGATTTTGGGGAACGACGTGACCGGGTGTGGGGAACCCCTGCCAACTGCGAAACCTATCGCGGCAAGGTTTTCAAACCCGGAAGCGGCTGCAACACTCGCAACTGCCAACGTCCATCGGACTGGGAAGAAGTTTGCCCCTCCTTCCGCATTTGGCAAAGCAAAAATTTCGGACCTCTTTGAGACCCCCGTAAAACCTCAAGCAAGACCGACCGCGCGCCGGACCCGGTCCAGCACCGGGGCCGCCGCGGCGCGGGCCTTTTCCGCGCCCTTTGCCAGGACGGAGTCCACATGGCCGGGGTCGGCGAGAAGCTCCGCGCGGCGGGTCCGCATCGGCTCGAAGCGGGATTCATAGGCCTCCAGCAGGCGCTTCTTGAAATCGCCGTAGCCGATTCCCCCGCGGTCGTAATCCGCCTCCATCGTCGCGACTTCGGCGTCACCGGCCATCAGGCGGTAGAGGGCGAGAAGGGTCGAACTCTCCTTCGGCTTCGGCGCTTCCAGCGGGGTCGCGTCCGTCACCAGCTTCTTCATGATCAACTTCTTCGCTTCGCCTTCCTCGGCGAAAAGCGGCAGCGTGTTGCCGTAGCTCTTGCTCATCTTCTGGCCGTCCAAACCGGGCACGACGGCAGCGGCCTCGCGGATCATCGGCTCGGGAACGACGAGGGTGCCTTCGCCGTAGGCCTCGTTGATCTTTCCGGTCA
>CAMLOZ010000494.1 GCA_946481625.1 uncultured Haloferula sp.
CGACCAGCACGGCAACGTCATCCATCTCCACGAGCGCGATTGCTCGGTGCAGCGGCGCTACCAGAAGGTGGTGGAGATCGCCCCCTCCGTGGAGCTCGATCCCGTCGTCCGCAAGGAACTCTGCGACGCCGCCGTCACGCTGGCCAAGGGCATCGGCTACAACAACGCGGGCACCGTCGAGTTCCTCTACGACATGGACCGCAAGGACTGGTTCTTCATCGAGATGAACCCGCGCATCCAGGTGGAGCACACGGTGACGGAGTGCGTCACGGGCATCGACCTCGTACGCTCGCAGATCCTGGTGGCCAAGGGCTACTCGCTCTTCAGCGACGAGATCGCGATCCCGCCACAGGACGAGATTCCCTGCAACGGCTATGCGATCCAATGTCGTATCACGACGGAGGATCCGGAGAAGGGCTTCGCGCCCGACTACGGCCGCATCCTGAATTACCGCTCCGCCGCGGGCTTCGGCATCCGCCTCGATGCTGGCTCGGGCGACGCGGGCTCGGTGATCACGCCCTTCTACGACTCGATGCTGGTGAAGCTCACCGCCATGGGACGCGACTTCGGGACGGCCTGCGTGCGCATGGACCGAGCCCTGCGCGAGTTCCGCATCCGCGGCGTGAAGACGAACATCCCTTTCCTGGAAAACGTCATCCGCGACGAGACCTTCCGCGCCGGACAGGCCCACACCAAGCTCATCGACACCAAGCCTGAGCTGCTCAAATTCAAGCCCCGCCGCGACCGCGCGACGAAGCTGCTCTCCTACCTCTCCGACATCACCGTCAACGGCAACACCACCGCCAAGGGCTGGAAGCCGGAAAAGCCGATCCTCACTCCGCGCGTGCCGCAACCCGAGGTGAAGACTTTCACCGGCAGCCGCGACCTTCTGTTAGAGAAAGGTCCCGACGCCTTCGCGAAGTGGATCCTCGACGAGAAGCGCCTGCTGATCACCGACACCTCGATGCGCGATGCCCACCAGTCGCTCATCGCGACCCGCATGCGCACGACCGACATGCTGCGGATCGCGGAAGCCTATGCGGCCGGGGTTCCCGAACTCTTCTCGCTGGAGATGTGGGGAGGCGCAACCTTCGACACCGCGATGCGCTTCCTCAAGGAGTGCCCTTGGGAACGCCTGCGCCGCCTGCGCGAGAAGATCCCCGGCATCCTCTTCCAAATGCTCTTCCGCGGCTCGAATGCCGTAGGCTACTCGAACTATCCGGACAACGTGGTCGCCGGCTTCGTGAAGCACTCGGCGGACGCGGGCATGGACATCTTCCGCATTTTCGATTCGCTGAACTACCTGCCGAACATGCAGGTCGCGATGGAAGCGGTGCGCGACCACGGCAAGGCGCTCTGCGAGGCCGCCATCTGCTACACCGGCGACATCCTCGACTCGAAGCGCGACAAGTTCTCGCTCAAATACTACGTCGCGAAGGCCAAGGAACTTGAGAAGATGGGCGCCCATATCCTTGCCATCAAGGACATGGCGGGCCTCTGCAAGCCGCAAGCAGCTTACAACCTCGTGGATGCCCTCAAACAGGAAATCGGCATCCCGATCCACTTCCACACCCACGACACCTCCGGCCTCAATGCCGCCTCGGTGATCGCCGCGGCCCGCGCCGGGGTGGACATCGTCGATCTCGCCATCTCCTCGATGTCCGGCTCGACCTCGCAGCCGAACCTCAATTCCGTCTGCGCCGCCCTCGCGAATTCCGAACGCGATCCCGGCCTCGATGCCGACACGCTCAACGAGCTCTCCGACTACTGGGAGGAAGTTCTCGCCCAGTACAAGCCCTTCGACTCCGCGCCGCGCGCCGGCACCGCGGAAGTTTACGAGCACGAGATGCCCGGCGGCCAGTACACCAACCTCCGCGAGCAGGCAAATGCCATGGGCCTCGGCCACCGCTGGCGCGAGATCGCCCGCACCTATGCCGATGTGAACCAGCTCTTCGGCGACATCGTGAAGGTGACGCCGTCCTCGAAGGTCGTCGGCGACATGGCGATGTTCCTCATCACCCGCGGCATCAAGGCGGCGGACGTGCCGAAGCTGAAGCCCGGCTCGATCGATTGGCCGGAGAGCGTGATCGACATGCTCGCCGGCGGCCTCGGCCAGCCCGACGGGGGTTGGCCCACCGATGTCCAGAAGGTCGTGCTCGGCAACAAGCCCGCCACCACCCGTCGTCCGGGCGAGTTGGCGGAGGCCATCGATCTGGAAGCCACCCGCGCCCAGGTCGCGAAGAAGATTGGCCGCCATGTGGACGACGATGACCTCTACTCGCACCTGATGTATCCGCAGGTTTTCGCCGAGTTTGTGGAGTTCCGCCGCAAGTACGATGACCTTAGTGGTCTCGCCACTCCCGCCTTCTTCTACGGCATGCATGTCGGCGAGGAAGTCGAGATGGAGATCGATCCGGGCAAGATCCTGTTCGTGAAGCTCGTCTCGATCGGCGATGCCGATGCCGACGGCAAGCGCACCCTCTTCTACGAACTGAACGGCATGCCGCGCGAAAGCGTGGTCGTGGACAAGTCCCGCGTCAGCAAGGACTCCAAGGCGGCTCGCATCAAGGGCAAGCCGGACGACACCGCCCACGCCTGCGCCCCGATGCCCGGCATGGTCACCGAGATCGCCGTCTCCCCCGGCCAGGAGGTCAAGGAAGGCGACAAGCTCGTGGTCCTCGAGGCGATGAAGATGCTTACCACCGTCAGCGCCTCGCAGGACGGCGTGGTGAAGGAACTCCTCGTCCAGAAAGGCGACCAGGTGGACAGCGACGACCTGCTGGTGAAATTGGAGTGATAATCCCGTCGAGCAAGCCATGGAAAAGATCTTTCTCGATCAATACGATGGCCAGAGCGTCGGGGAGTTGATCGCGATGCAGGACACGCATCGCATCGACTCCCTGTTACTCGCCATCGAGATGGGAATCGAGCAGACCCTCACCGGAAGGGAACGCGCCGATCTGTCCGTGCCGGAACTCACCGTGCTCGCGGTCGAAGCCTTGGAGCGCGAGGTGAACAACGGCGGCTATCACCAGTTCTTCCTCAACTCGTCCGTGGAATACGTCCACGACATCGTCCCCGCCTTGGAGCGGATCGGCTGTACCTCTTGCGCCGCGATCACCGCGGGTGCCATCGCCATTCTCCGGCTCCCGGAGAGCGCGGACCCCGAGGAGATTCCCGATCTTACCCGGGAACTTGAGGACGAGGCCTTGGACGAACTCGGCAAGTGCGACTCACGCTATTTCGCAAACCGGGAAAGCATCGGCGATGCGCTTTTCGCATATGTCGAGCGTCACGCATCGGAGATCCCGTTGCCATAAGGCATAAGCACTGACCCTGCCCACCGGCCAATCCGGCATTCTTGACGTATAGCGAGACGGCGGCATAACTTCGCCCGAACACCCCTTTTCATGGAGCCCAATCCCTACGCCGCCCCTGCCGCCCAGCCTCTGGACTATACTCCGGGCGCGCCTGGCGATGCCGAAGCCATCCGTCGAGAGCACATCAAACACGAGGTTTCGGTGAAGGGTATCGGATCCCTTTATTTCATCGGCTCGCTGTTCGTCGTCCTCG
>CAMLOZ010000495.1 GCA_946481625.1 uncultured Haloferula sp.
CCAGCGCGCGAACGACATCCTCTTCTAGCTCCGGGAACTTTTCTCTCAACGTGTCCGCAAAGCTGTCGCTCTCTTGAACGAGATTGTGCTTCGACCAATCCGGTGTGCGATCCGCTTCGAGATATGGAGCGATCAGCCTCTTCTTCTCTTCGTGGTCGTGGGGAAATGCGCCTCTCAATCGCTCTTCACAACCGATCGGCTGATATCCGCCGCTCGCGTCAGCTCCCAGGTAGAGCTTCAACACATGATTTACGTCGCCGTTCATATTTTGCCTAACATCGGGATCGTCTGCAAATTCGCAGGAAAGCTCAAGCCCTCTATGTCCTGCAGGAATGCAAGCGAATCCGCATCCGCCGGTCATGGCTTGGGTGCAGGAATGCCCCCTCATGGGAGCAATAACCCGGGAAAATGCAGTTTTTTGCTCAAATACGCGTAATAGCTTGCACGCGCAACCCGGGAATTGGTCGCGGTTTTGCATGCTATTGCTCCTATTCGTGTAATATCATGCGTTTGGAGAGCGGCTCCACTCGGCCATGTGGCGACTTCTCCGCAAAAAGCTGTTGGATAAGTTTGAGGAGCAGTGCCGCCAGGTTCAGAGGAAGAGACGACATGAGTCCCGGTCCCTGAGGGGGCATGGGGGGCGGCGATGAGACGCAGGACCGGGTCCTCCCATTCGTGGTGCCTCCCTGTCTTTCCCTCTCCGCGCTGCTCCGGTTCGCTTCGCTCGGTTGCGGTTGAATGCCTCTTCCGCAGCGAAGCCCCACCCGGCAAATCCCGTCCATCCCATCCATCGCGGTTCGGCTCCCAAACTTCCTCCAACTTGGTGCTCGTGGCGTCTTGGCGGTTCCTCTTTCCGCCTGATCCCTAGCAAGGCAGGGAACACCTCCCCGGCGCAGCCGCAGACCGATTGATGATTAGAAGATCAGTGATTTGCCTTCCCCCTCCCTTGAAAGATCCGCCCCACCCTCCACGTTCCCTCTAACCACTTTCCCCGCCGGTCCCTGAAACCCAACGATTGAACGAAACGGCACCGGTTGGAATCCAACAGCTAATACCGCAATCCATCCCCGCGGCACCGATCTTGCCGGGGCAGTTGCAATTCCCTGAAACCGGTCACCGGTTTCGCGCCTTGACTTGGCCAGTCAAACCTGTTGGCCTCCGGCCCGCCCGGAATCCATACCTGCCGCAAAAATGCGGCGTCGCTTTTCCCCGCCCTTACCATCTTCCCAATCCCGAGCACCACATGGACGCCTTCACCTCTCCTCTCTGGTACGCCTCTTACATCATCGTCCTCACGGGCCTGGCCGGCTTCGGATTCCACCGTCTCTGCATCGTCTACCTCTACCTGCGCCACGCGAAGAAGTCGCCGCAGCCGAAGGCGATTTTCACCGAACTCCCGCTGGTCACCATCCAGCTCCCGGTCTTCAACGAGATGCACGTCGTGGACCGCCTGCTCGACTCCGTCGCCCGGATCGACTACCCGCAGGACAAGATCCAGATCCAGGTCCTCGATGACTCCACCGACGAGACCACGGCGATCTGCGCCGCCGGCGTGGAACGCCTTCGCGCCCAAGGCTTTGACGCCGAAATGATCCACCGCGACGACCGCACCGGTTACAAGGCCGGCGCCCTCGAGCACGGCACCCGCTTCGCCAAGGGCGAGCTCCTCTTCATCCTCGACGCCGACTTCGTCCCGAACCCCGACGTCCTCCAAAAGACCGTCCACTACTTCTCCGACGAGAAGATCGGCATGATCCAGACCCGCTGGGGTCACCTCAACCGCACCTTCAACGTCCTCACCCGCATCCAGGCCATGTTCCTGGACGGCCACCTCGAGCTCGAGCAGACCGCCCGCAACCGCAGCGGCCGCTTCTTCACCTTCAACGGCACTGCCGGCATCTGGCGGAAGTCCTGCATCGCCGACGCCGGCGGCTGGGAGCACGACACCCTCACCGAGGACATGGACCTCTCCTACCGCGCCCAGCTCAAGGGCTGGCGCTTCATCTTCCTCAACGAGGTCGAAACCCCGGCCGAACTGCCCGTGGACATGGACGGCTTCAAGAGCCAGCAGCACCGCTGGACCAAGGGCTCGATCCAGGTCTGCAAGAAGGTCCTGCCCGCCATCTGGAAGGCCAAGGTGCCCCTCTACATCAAGATGGAGGCCACCGCCCACCTGACCTCGAATTTCGCCTACCTGATGCTGATCTGCCTCTGCTTCCTGATCTACCCGAATCAGAAGGCCGCCCCGGACTTCGGCGCGTGGACGACCTACATCGTCAATATCCCGATCTTCTTCTTCGCCTCCGTCTCGGTGGTCGTCTTCTACATCACCGCCCAGCGCGCCCTGCGCCCCGGCGCCTGGTGGAAGGAGCTGCCCTACCTGCCGCTCCTCCTCGCCCTCGGCATCGGCATGTCCATCAATAATGCGAAGGCCGTCCTCGAAGCCCTCTTCAACCACCAGACCGGCTTCGTCCGCACGCCCAAGTACGGCATCGGCCAGAAGGCCAGGACCGATTGGAAAAAGAGCAGCTACAAGGCGATGAAGACCCTCACCCCGGTGGTCGAACTGCTCTTCGGCTTCTTCTTCCTCTTCGTCGTCGTGGAGGCCGCCGCGAACAACCGCTGGTCCTCGGCGATTCTTCTGCTTCCCTTTCCGGTCGGATTCTTCTATACATCTCTCTCGTCGATGGCCCGCTTGCTGCCCTCCGGTCGCGTCGCCTCGGACTCCACTGCTGAAAACACCACGGAATCCTAGAAGAGAGAGCACCCCAACATGATCAGGCGAATCCTGCGTTACGCCGCCGCAGCTTCATTGCTACTACCCGCGTCACTGTCGCTCGTTAGCTGCGGCACCTCGAAAGACACTCGCAACCAGATGGTTGTGAGCGTGGCCGACCAGCGCATGTTGCTGGTTCGCGACGGCAAGCCCGTCAAACAGTACGTCGTTTCCACCTCGAAGTTCGGCATCGGCTCGAAGAACGGAAGCAACTACACCCCGCTCGGCCGCCTCGAAGTCGCCCGCAAGATCGGCGACGGCTATCCCTCCGGCATGGTCTTCAAGAGCCGCCGCCCCACCGGCGAGATCCTCCCGCCGAACGCCCCCGGCCGCGACCCGATCGTGGGCCGGATCCTGTGGCTCCACGGCACCGAGGCCCAGAACTACAACACCTTCAAACGCTGCGTCTACATCCACGGCACCCCCGAGGAATGGCGGCTCGGCACCCCGGCCAGCTACGGCTGCATCCGCATGGGCCAGAAGGACGTCGTCGATCTCTACGACCGCATCGGCGAGGGCGCCGAGGTCCGCGTGATGCGCGGCTCGCTGCTCGAAACCTGGGTCGGCCAGGAATACGCCCGCAAGCACTCGCCCCAGCTGCTCGAAGGCTACGCACAATTGTAATCCCGGCGCGAGAGACTTGCTTGACAGGGGCGGCTCTGTCCCTACATTGCCGCCCCCGCGCGACCCCGCTCGCTCCAACCGTCCGTCCTACCTTTCTCCGTTACCATGGCCAATCACAAGTCCGCCCTCAAGCGCGTCCGCCAGACCAAGGTCCGCACCGAGCGCAACCGC
>CAMLOZ010000496.1 GCA_946481625.1 uncultured Haloferula sp.
ATCGAATCGAGGAACGCGAGCGAGGTGTAGGTATCAAGCGCCCAATAGAGGATCGGGTTCACCAACAGACCGACGACGCCGCAGATGCCGGAACCGCGGCGATTCAGCATCCCGAAGACGAAGACGGCGAGGATGCCGGGAGATGCGTAGCCCTGGAACTTCTGGATGTAACCGAAGATCGAGCCGAGCTTGTCAAGGTTCGGTGCCAGCAAGCAACCGATCAGCGCGAAGACCCCGACGGAAACACGGCCCGCGAAAACCAAGCCCTTCTGGCTGGCTGCGGGGCTGATGTAGCGCTGATAGATGTCCATGGTGAAGATGGTCGAGGCGGCGTTGAGAACGGCGGCCAGCGAGCTCACGATAGCCCCCATCAGGGCGGCGATGATGAAGCCGCGGATGCCGGTGTTCTCCGGTAGCAGGTTCCTCATCAGCAGGGTCAGGGCGGCGTCATACTTGTAACCGTGAACGGTGTGGAGCTTGATGGAGGAGTCGGACTTCGCGGCTTTCTCGAGGGCTGCGGGGATGACGCTGAAGCGCTGTTCCTCGGTAAGCTTGGCGGGGTCGATGCCTTCCAGGGTGATGCCCTTTGCCTTGAGCACGCCGAGATTGTGGGTGTCGATAGCCGCAGCCCGGTCGGGATTGAAGCGCGCCCACTGGATGCCGGCGACGAAGGCGTGGCCGGTCTCCGGCTTGCCGAGGTTCTCGTTGAGTGCGGTCCATTCGACGGCGTTCTTGCGCTGGTCGATCTCCTGGAGATCCTTGCTGTAGAGGTTGAAGGCGATGATGCCCGGGATCACCACGATGAAGGGGATGACGAGCTTCATCGCCGCGGCGAAGACGATGCCCTTCTGGCCTTGGCGCAGGGAGTGCGAGCCCAGGGTGCGCTGGGTGATGTACTGGTTGAGACCCCAGTAGTAGAAATTCGGGATCCAGAGACCGAGGAAGATGGCGGTGACCGGAATGTTCTTGTCCCACTTGGGCAGGGCCATGTGCATCTTCTCATGGTTAAGCGCCATCAGCTTGGCGACGGCCCCGGCGGAGTCTCCCACGGGGCGGGGATTCACGCCTCCCGCGGCGAGTTCGGCAACGGGAGTGGCCCCGAGCTTGTCGAGAGCGAACCAAGTGATGATCGCGGCCCCGATCATGAGCGCGATACCCTGAATGAGGTCGGCCCAGGCGGAGGCGTTCAGACCGCCTGCCGCGATGTAAACCGCGGCCGTGATGCCGATCAGCCAGCTCCAGCCGGTCAGGCCGAGATCGAGGAAACTATGGCCGGCGAACAGCTCGCTCATGGTCAGCGCACCGCCATAGATCACGCCTGTGAGCGAAACGAAGATCAGCAGGACCATGGTCATGAAAGCCATGATCGCGCGGGTGGTGTCGCCGTAGCGCTGCTGGAAAAACTGCGGCATCGTGAAGATGCCGGTGCGGAGGAAGTACGGCAGGAAGCAGAAGGCGACCACGGTAAGGGTGACCGCGGCCATCCATTCGTAGCTTGCGATGGAAAGCCCGAGGTAATCGGCCGCCTGGCCCGACATTCCCACGAGTTGCTCCGAGGAGATGTTGGCGGCAATCAGCGAGACGCCGATGAGCCACCACATGAGGCCGCGGCCGGCGAGGAAGTAGGACTCCGAGTCCTTCCCCTCCCCCTTGGATTTATAGAGGCCAAGGGCGATCACCGCGGCGATGAAGCCGACGAAGACCACGATATCGAGGGTGGAGAGACTCATGAGTTGCGGGTCTGGGTTGCTTGGGCGGGAAGCATTTCAATCGTGCAGGCTAGCATCTAGCAAGAGACGAGTGCGTGCGCCTTCCGGACAAAAGGCGCACGCATGATCGGGCAGATCCGGGCCGGGCTTACTCGGCCAGGAACTTGTGGACCATCGTGTGGGTGTAGGTCTCGCCGGGCCTGAGCACGGCGGAGGGGAACTCCGGATGGTTCGGAGCGTCCGGGAAGTTCTCGGTCTCCAGGCAGCAGGCGGTGCGGTGGGCGTATTTCACGCCCTTCTTGCCAGCCACCTTGCCGTCGAGGAAATTGCCGCCGTAGAACTGGACGGCGGGCTTGTCGGTGGAGACCTCCAGCACGCGGCCGGTCTTCGGATCCTTGAGACGGGCGGCAAGGCGGACGCCCTTTTTCGGCGTGAGCACCCAGGCATGGTCGTAGCCGCCCCCGAGCTTGAGCGCCTCGAACTTGGCTTCCACGCGGTCGCCGATCGCGGTTGGCTTGGTGAAATCCATCGGCGTGCCGGCCACCGGGTCGAGCTTGCCGGTCGGGATCAGGCCCGCGTTGGTCGGCAGGTACTTGTCCGCATCCAGCATCAGGATGTGGTCGTTGATCGAGGTCGCCGGGTCGCCGCTGAGGTTCCAGTAGCTGTGGTGGACGATGTTGAGGACGGTCGGCTTGTCGGTAGTGGCGGAGACCTCCCACTTCAGCTCGTTGGCCTCGGTGAGGGTGTAGGTGACCTTGGTGGTCAGGGTGCCGGGGTAGCCTTCCTCCCCGTCTTCGGAGACGTAGGTGAAGGCCACGGCGTTCGCTTTCTCGTCGGGCTCGGCCTTCCACATCCGCTTGTTGAAGCCGATCTTGCCGCCGTGGAGGTGGCAGGGGATGCCGCCGGGTTCGTTGTTCGTGGCGAGGGTGTATTCCTTGCCGTCGAGCGTGAACACGCCGTTGGCGATGCGGTTGCCGAAGCGGCCAACGGTCGCACCGAAGTAGGGATTACCCTCGGAGAGGTAGCCTTCCGCGGAGTCGAAGCCGTGGGTCACGTCGGCGATTTTGCCTGCTTTGTCCGGCACCTCCATGGCCACCAGCGTGGCACCGAGGTCGGAGAGCTTGGCGCGCAGGCCGTTCTTGTTGGTCAGCGTATAGACCTTGGCCTCTTTGCCATCCGGGAGTTTACCGAAGGATTCCATGGCGATTTTTTCGGCGGAAGCTGTTCCGATCTGCGCCGCTCCTGCAAGGGTGGCGGCTGCCATCAGGGTCATCAAAGGGTTGGTCTTCATGGGTTTCTCAAACGGGGTTGAAGGATGAAACCGTTAGTCCGGGCTGTAAATGGGAAATCCCGTCCTCCTTCCGGTTCTTGCATCCTTCGCGAGAGGCGGGGCGGGAGCAAGGATTCCTTATCGTGGCTGCCGCGGTGTCATTTCCGCCGCCATCTCCAACGCCGGTGGCGAGCCGCCACTGGCACGGCCTGCGGCGGGCCGCCGCAGCCACGGGATCACACCTATTTCCTTGTCTCTGCGGCGACCGGCGTGAAAAAGACCGCATGAGCCTCGATTTCCAAACCACTCCCGACCCCGCGGCTTGGCTCGAAGAAGTCCTCTGCGCCTTCCACTGCCAGACCGGGACTCTCCACAAGGCCGATGGCGAATTCCTTGATCTGGTCGTCCACAAGGGCGTGCCGGACTTTCTCCTGCCGAAGATCGCGCGGATTCCATTCGGCAAGGGGATCGCCGGGGCGGCGGCGGAGCGGCGGGAGCCGGTGGAACTGTGCAACCTGCAGGAGGATCTCGGCGGGGTGGCGCGGCCCGATGCGGACGACGTGGAAGTCCTCCTCC
>CAMLOZ010000497.1 GCA_946481625.1 uncultured Haloferula sp.
TTCCGGGGCGCAGTTCGCCTGGGTGAAGAAGTCCGGGGCGCTCACGGAGGTGCCTTCGGCGACTATGACGCTGGAATCGGAGGTTTTCTCGAAGCTACAGCCGGGGGATCTGCTTTTCTGGTCGGGGACCTATGAACCGAAGGACGGCCGCGAGGTGCCGGTGTCGCACGTGCAGATTTTTCTGGGGCACGAGAAAGCGACGGGGCGGCCGGTGATGGCCGGGGCGAGCGAGGGGCGCACCTACCGGGGCACGAAGCGGGCGGGATACGGAGTGTTTGATTTCAAGCTGCCGCGGGCGGGATCGAAGGGGGTATTTCTGGGCTACGGGCTGCCGAAGAAAACCGAATAGCCCGTTCGGGTAGGGGAGGCTAAAAGTGCTTGCGATTTCATAAGAAACGATACTTTCATTGGCTTGAAGCCGCGAGCCCACGGCCAGAACCCATCATGCTTACCGTTTCGGACACTGTTTTCCGCGCCCTTGAGTCCTTCCGTATCGAGACCCCTTCGTGGGGCTATGCGGACACAGGTACGCGGTTCGGGAAATTCCACCAGCCTGCCGCCGCGATCGATCTGGATGACAAGCTGGCGGATGCCGCGCACGTGCACCGGCTGACCGGCTGCTGTCCCACGGTGGCGACGCACGTGCTGTGGGATTTCGCGCCGGGAACGGACGCGGCGACGGTGGCCTCGAAGGCCGCGGACCTGGGCATCCGCATCGGCTCGATCAACCCGAACCTTTTCCAAGACCAGCTCTACAAGCTGGGCTCCGTCGGCAGCCCCTTCGAGACTGCCCGTGACCAGGCTCTGGCGCATATCCTGGACTGCATCCAGATCGGCAAGGTCACGGGCAGCCGGGCGATCTCGCTATGGTTCGCCGATGGCACGAACTATCCGGGTCAGGACAGCATTCGCGCGCGCAAGCATCGCTTCGAGGCGGCGCTGAAGGAGGCGCACGGTCATCTCGCCGCGGATCAGATCCTGCTGGTGGAGTACAAGCCCTTCGAGCCGGCGTTCTACCAGACCGACCTGGCCGACTGGGGGATGTCGTTCCTGACCGCGAAGAAGGCGGGGTCGCAGGCGAAGGTGCTGGTGGATACGGGACACCACTATCTCTCGCAGAACATCGAGCAAATCGTGGCGTGGTTGCTCGACGAGGACATGCTGGGCGGCTTCCACTTCAACGACCGCAAGTATGCCGACGACGACCTCACGCTGGGCTCGATCGATCCCTACCAGATTTTCCGGATTTTCCACGAGATCCACCTTTTCGCGGCGGAGAACGGCGGCAAGTACCCGGACATCGAGTACATGATCGACCAGTCCCACAACCTGAAGCCGAAGATCGAGGCGATGATCCAGACGGTCTGCACGGCGCAAGAGCTGTATGCGAAGGCGGCGCTGGTGGACCATGCCGCGCTGCTGCAGGCGCAGAAGAAGGGGAACATCGTGGATGCCGAGAACTGCCTGAAGAAAGCCTTCAACACCGATGTCTCCCCTGCCCTGGCGGATTGGCGGACCTCGAAGGGTCTCGATGCCGACCCGCTGGTGGCGCACCGCGCCTCCGGCTACACGGAAAAGGCGGCGGCGGAACGTGCCAAGCGGCGTCAGGAACTTGGCATCGCGACCGAGCATAGTTATGCCTGAGCACGACGACCGGCGACGGCCCAGCCCGCCGCCCCACCGCGTGAACCCAGCGCCTTGAAAACCCTGCTCCAACTCTCCGAGGTCCGAAAATCCTTCGGCGCCGTGCGCGCCTTGAAGGGTGTGTCCTTCGGGCTCGTTCCGGGGGAGGTACATGCGCTGTTAGGCGAGAACGGTGCGGGGAAATCGACTCTGATCAAGGTGATCACCGGAGCTCACGCACCCGATGGAGGGACGCTGACGGTGGGTGACGAGACCTTGAACTCGCTGACGCCGGCGCATGCCAGGGCGCTGGGGATCGCGTGCATCTATCAGCAGCCGGCGCTCTTCCCAGATCTCAGCGTGGCGGAGAACATCGGGCTGCGGCTGAAGAAGCCCGCGCCTTTTTCGGTAGTGAGCCGGAGCAAGCAGCGACAGATGGCGCTGGAGTTGCTCAGGCGGGTCGGCGCGGAGATTTCGCCGGATGCCGAGGTGCGGGAACTCTCGATGCCGGAGCAACAGCTCGTGGAGATCGCCTGCGCGCTGGGATCGGGGGCGCGGATCGTGATCATGGACGAGCCGACGGCTTCGTTGACGCAGAAGGAGCAGCATTTGCTCTTCGGCGTGGTGAAGGACCTGCGGGCGAGCGGGGTGGGCGTGATCTACATCTCGCATCGCTTGGAAGAGATCTTCGCCCTGGCGGATCGCGTGACCGTGCTGCGGGATGGCGAGAGCGTCGGCACCAATGCGGTGGACGATCTCAACGAGGCGGCGATGATCAAACTGATGGTCGGGCGGGAGGTCGCGACGCTTTATCCGCCTGCGGAGAGCGAGCCGGGAGAGACAGTGCTGTCCTTGAAAAATGTATCATCCACGGAGGGTGGTGTGCATGGCGTTTCGCTCGATGTGCGGGCGGGAGAGATCGTCGGCATGGCGGGCTTGGTCGGGGCGGGCCGCACGGAGCTGGCGCGGATCCTTTTCGGCATCACGCCGGCCGATGGCGGGGAGATTTTGTTAGGTGGAAAGAAGGTCACGATCACCTCGCCGCGGGATGCCATTTCGCAGGGCATCGCCTACGTGCCGGAAGACCGGCGGCGCCATGGCGTGATCCTTGAGATGCCGATCGCGCACAACATCACGATGGCGGTGCATCCGGTGATTTTCCCGGGTGCTTGGCTGCGGAAGAAGCGCGAAACCGACATGGCGGCGGAGTTCATCCGCGATCTCGGCATCAAGGCCTACGGTCCCGAAGCGCCGGGCGGCAGCTTGAGCGGCGGGAACCAGCAGAAGGTGAGCGTCTCGCGCTGGCTGGCCACGAAGCCGCGGCTGCTGATCCTGGACGAGCCGACGCAGGGCGTGGACGTGGGGGCGAAGAGCGAGATCCACCGGATCATCCGCGGGCTGGCGAAGGAAGGGCTGGCGGTGCTGATGATCTCCAGCGACCTGCCGGAGGTGCTCGGGATGAGCGACCGGATCGCGGTGATGCGCGAAGGTACGTTGACCGCCGTACTTCCGGGGGGCAGCGATGCGCACGACGTGATGGCGGCCGCACTCGGCCAACGGGGGAAGGAGGTCGCATGATGCGGAAATACTCGCGCGAGATCACCGTGGCCGGGGCGTTGATGCTGCTTTTCGGCGCGCTGGCGATCTTCGCTCCGAATTTCTTCGAGATGCAGCCGCTGCTCTCGCGCTTCACCGCGCAAATGCCGGCGTTGGTCGCGGCGATCGGGATCACGCTGGTGATCATCACGCGGCAGATCGACATTTCGATCGGGGCGCAATTCAGCATGTGCGCGGTGGTGGCCGGGATCGTGGCGGCGGCGGGCATGCCGTTGGGAGTCGCGGTGCTGGCGGCGGTGGGCGCGGGAATCGTGATGGGTGCTTTCAACGGCTTGCTGGTCGCGTGGCTGGGCTTGCCGAGCATCGTCGTGAC
>CAMLOZ010000498.1 GCA_946481625.1 uncultured Haloferula sp.
TTTTCGTCACCAGCACCGCCGTCCGCATCTTGTAGGGCAGCCGTCTGAAGTGCCAGATCGCCTTCATCGAGCGACCGAGCGTGCCGAAACCCTCGATGAAGTCCTCCGGATCCACATCCAGCGCGCCGGTCTCGATCTCCAGCCGGGCAAAGAATCGCAATGAAAGCTTGTCCGTGAACTGCGCGAACTCGATCAGGTTTCCCCGGTGTCCGGCCACATAGCCCGCGATCTTCGCCACGATCCCGGCCTGGTCGGGGCAACTGAGCTTGAGAATCAATCCGGGACGCGCCATGCCGGACGGATTCAGACCTGCCGAAGGCCGGATGGCAAGGCGGGGGCGCGGCTTCTCAGCCGTGACCGCCGACGCTCCCCTCCCGGCGTAGTCCGGAAAAGTCGCCGCCACCCGTCCGTCTCCCGGGAATTCCTCCCTCTTTCAATTTCCGGGCCACGGGACCCCGTCGCCGAAGCGCTTCTTCAAGTCCTCTGCTGTTCCGATCATCATGCCGGAGGTTTTTTGGCCCGTGGGCGCATCATAGAGATGAACTTCGCACTCCCATGGCCCCTGCCCGTTTGTGTTCCCGCGCGACCATCTGATGGAGACATCCTGTCGCCCGAAGTTGGCATAGCAAAAATGGGGATTCATCGCTCTCACCAGTTCCTCCGCCTTTTCTTTCCCGCAGGCCGCCTCGAATCTCCCTTGAAGAGCTTCGAACACCCCGGCCCCATCATCCAACTGATTCGGGATCCGGTACCAGATCTCGTTCACTTTGTCCTTCGGCTTCCGCTTGTCGGGTTCAACCCTTTCCGCGAAGAGGCGGAACATCGCCTCGCGCGCGTCCGACATGGCGCTCTTGATCTCGTGCGCCTGGTCTCCGGTCAATCCTGCCGCGGCGATGCCCTTGTCACTGATTGCACCGTCATCCTCATGGAGGCGATACGAGGGCGGAAGCTCATTCTTGGTCGTCATTATCCCGCCCTCCTCCATCAGTTCGGACCACTCCCGCGCGGAAGCGTATGCGAACGACTTTCGCTCCGCGTCGGTCGCTGAATCCTGACGGGATTTGCCGGGTCGTGCCTTGGCCTCCATCGTCCTGCCCGGTTCTTCAGTTGGGAGGCTACGATTCTGGATCACCGCCAGCAAGCCGCCGGCAAGGCCGCAGAGGAGGTAGATGATCGCTGTGGTCTTACGGGTCATGGCATTCCGAATGTTACATCGCTGAAAGCGGTTCCGAACCTCCGCCGATAGGCATCTGGATCGCTCATGCCTCCGCTGCTCACCTTCCTGCCGCTTGCAGGGTCGAAGGCCTCATAGTTCGTCACACGTTTTTCACCGCCGTATCCTTCGCCCACGGAGAACCGGATCGTGAGATCATGTTCGCCCCACCCCGCGTAACGGTCTCGGGTCGCATATGGGGTGAAGATCCTTGCCGCCGCATCACCGAACATCTGCCGGACTTCCTCTTCAAAATCCGCCTTGGCGGCACGGGCCGCCTCCGGATCCGCCCGCACCCGGAAGGCCAGCTTCCGGTTTTCGGGATCGGATTCTCCATCGATGGACTCGCGGCGTGAGTCCATCTCGGCGGACAAGCGTTCGCCGAATTTATCCAGCAGGTCGTCCACCTCGTCCTGCCGGGTGAGAGGGATTCCCGCCAGCTCCAGAAGCCTCGGATTCACGCGCCCGTCGTCGCGTTGCAATTGGAACATCGGACCGTTGAAGACCTCGCCAGCCTCGGCCTTCTTTTTCGCCACGCGTAGTTCCTCGTCGCTCATCGGCGGCTCCGCCGCTGCGACCGGTGTCACGGC
Organism: uncultured Haloferula sp.; assembly: GCA_946481625.1. The sequence continues at coordinate 1,804 of CAMLOZ010000498.1, forward strand.
TGGCATCTGGCGCGAGGCCCGCTCGATCCAAGCGCCCTTGGAATCCCGCACCAGAGAATAAACCAAGCCTCCGAAGAGGATTGCACCCAAGCCGCCAGCGACCGCCCTTCCGCCCATCAATCGCGACTAACGCAAGATCCGCGGACAAGCAAGTTCCTTCGGGACCGCATGCACAAAAACCGGCCCGAACCCCGCTGAGGCTCGCCGCCTTTCCGTCCGCCGGGAAGCGGTTTGTCCCCGCCTCTGGCCCACTCAAGGGCCCTGGTCCTCGCTCTCCCGATCCCCTTCGGATCAATTCCCGTTCATTCGCGGTTCCAAGCCTTTGACTCTCGCGCCTCCAGCGGCTAATCCCTGCGCCCCGCTTTCTCCCATGAAGGATCAGATCGAAGCCATTCAGGTCGAGGCATTGGCCCACATCGCCGCCGCCACCGACCCCCGCGCGCTTGAGGACGCCCGCGTGGCCGTCCTCGGCAAAAAGGGCACCCTCACCGAGGTCTCCGCCGGCATGCGCGACGTCCCGAAGGAGGACAAAGCCGCCATCGGCGCCCTGCTGAATACCGCCCGTGGCGCGATCACTTCCGCGTTGGAAGACAAGCAACTGGCCCTTCAGGACGCCGCTGACAAGAAGGCGTTGGAGGGTATCGACCTCACGCTTCCCGCCCGCTCGCTCCACCACGGCTCCCTGCACCCGCTGACGATCCTCCGCCATCAGGCCATCTCGATCCTCCGCCGCATGGGCTTCGCCCTCGCGGACGGGCCGGAAATCGAGGACGAGTTCCACTGCTTCGACGCCCTGAACACCCCCGCCGACCACCCGGCACGCAACGAAAAGGACACCTTCTACTTCGACTCCGGCAAGCTTCTGCGCACCCACACCTCTTCCGTCCAGGTCCGCACCATGGAGTCCCAGGTGCCGCCGGTCCGCATCATCGCCCCGGGATCGGCCTACCGCCGCGACGAGATCGATGCGACCCACCTCTCCGTCTTCAACCAGCTCGAAGGCCTCTATGTGGACAGGGATGTTTCGCTCGGCGACCTCAAGGGCACGCTGGAGTACTTCTTCCGCGAGCTCTTCGGCTCCGACACGGAAGTCCGCTTCCGCCCGCACTTCTTCCCGTTCACCGAGCCCAGCTTCGAGATCGACGTGAAGCTCCACGTGAAAGGCCAGGACCCGCGCTGGATCGAGGTCGCCGGCTGCGGCATGGTCGATCCCGCCGTCTTCGGGCAAATCAATGCCGGTCGCAAGGACGACGCCTACAACCCCGAAAAGGTGACCGGATTCGCCTTCGGCATGGGCCTCGACCGCCTGGCGATGATCCGCTGGGGCATCAAGGACATCCGCCTCCTGATCGAAAACGACGCCCGCTTCCTGAAGCAGTTCGCTTGAGAAGCACCCACGGATTTACACGGACAACACGAAGGATTTTCTGGCTATGAACGTTTCGCTGAACTGGCTCGCGACACACGTCGATTTGAAGGGAAAGACCCCCGACGAACTCGACAAGCTCCTCACCTTCGCCGGTGTTGAAGTCGAAGGCATCGAGGTAAAGGGCGTCTCTTCGAACAAGGTCGTGGTCGCACAGATCATGGAAGCCGTGCAGCACCCGAATGCCGACAAGCTAAAGGTCACGCAAGTGGACGCGGGCGAAGGCTCGCTGCGCCAGATCGTCTGTGGCGCGAGGAACTACAAGGTCGGCGACAAGGTGCCATGCGCCCTCCCCGGCGCCGCCCTCCCCGGCGGC
>CAMLOZ010000499.1 GCA_946481625.1 uncultured Haloferula sp.
CCGCGATCATGAAGGTGGCGGTGCCTTGGCCCCAGCATTCCCAGCGGTTCGGGCACTGGGCTTCCTCGCAGACGGTGACCAACTTGAGGTCGGTGATCAGGGACTTGGTGGACCAGAACACCGGGTTGTTCGGCAGCCGGACCTTGATCCATGACGGCTTCTTGTCCTGGTGAAGGGCAGGATCCATCTTCATCTGGGGACCGTGGCAGCCGCTCATTTCGGGCGGAAGCTAGGGGGAGGCGGGGACTGCATCAATGGCGGGGGTGGGATTGGACCGGGACGGCTGCCGTTCCCGTGGATTTCGGACAAAGGGGGCGCCGTCACCGGTCAATGGTCATTGGTCCATCGTCATTGGGAACAGCCGCATGACCAATGCCTAATGACTTCTCACCGCCCTGATCGCCATGAAGACCGGAAACTCCTGCACGGCCCGGTTCTCACCCTTCGCCCGGGGTCCCGGCTGGGAACGGCGGTGGCTGAAGAGTTCCTCGCAGACGGTGACGGCGAGGCCGGCTTGGCCGAAGGCGGTGAGGACTTGGCCGACGGGGCGGTGGTAGAAGGTGGTGGTCTCCCCTCCCCCTTGGCCGGGGTGGGTGACGATGGGGATTTCCTGGGGGACGCCGTAGCGGTCCACACGGCGGTATTGGAGTTTCCGGCCTTCGTCCCAACCCCAGTGGGCTTGTTGCGGGATGCGGAAGCAGGGGTGCATGAAGACCGCGACGAAGCGCCCGCCGGGCTTGAGGGCGGCGGCGGTTTGGCGGGCCATGGCGGGAAGATCGGGAACGTCGTGGACGGCCATGATGCAGGCGGCGGCATCGTGCGAGCCATCCGCCCATGGACCGGGCGCACAGGCATCGGCGACAAGAAGGTTGATGCGAGGGTCGGGACCGAAGCGTTTTTGGGCGGACTCGATCAGGCGCGGGCTGGCATCGACGCCGGTGACCTTGGCGACCTTTGCTTCGAGCAGGAGCGGGATGAGGACTCCTTGGCCACAGCAGAGATCGAGGATCTTTTCGCCGGGGGCGGGAGCGAGGAGGCGCATCGCGGCGGGGAGGATGACATTGCGGTGGTAGTCCGAGCCGCGGTCGCCGACGAGCTTGTCGTACCATCCGGCGACCTGGTCCCAGCCTTGTTCGCGGCTGTCCTTTTTCGGGGCGGGACGCTTGGGGGCCGAGTAGCCGGGATTGCCGCCGCCGGGGCGCGGGCCGCTGTGTTTCCATGCCTTCTTCGCCTGGTACTGCGGACGTTTGCGGGGCGGCTGGGGCATGAAGCTAAGTTCCAAGTGAGAAGTTCGAAGTTTCAAGTCAGAGGCCGCGGCGGCCTTCGAGGGCGCGCGCGAGCGTGAGGGCATCGGCGTGTTCGAGGCCGCCCCCGGCCGGGAGGCCTTGGGCAATGCGGGTGACGTGGCAGCGGCCGCGGAGGATGCCGGCGAGGTAGTTCGCGGTGGCTTCGCCTTCGACATCGGAGCCGGGGGCGAGGATGACTTCGGGCACCTGTTCGGCATCGATGCGGCGGAGGAGCGAGCCGATGCGGAGGTCATCCGGCGTGACGTTGTCGAGCGGCGAGAGCTTGCCGCCGAGGCAGTGATAGCGGCCCTTGAAGGCACCGGAGCGCTCGAGCGGGAGGACATCGGTGGCCTGCTCGACCACGCAGATGACCGGCTCGCGCGAGTGGTCGGAGCAGATCGCGCAACGCTCGGCGGTGGCGAAGAAGCCGCAGACGGGGCAGGCGATCACCTCGGCCTTGGCCTTTTCCAATGCGGAGGCGAGGGCGAGCGGATCGGCCTTTGCGCCCTGTAGGAGCCAGATGGCGATGCGTTCGGCGCTGCGGGGGCCGACACCGGGGAGGCGGCGGAGTTCATCGACCAAGCGGCCGACAGCTTCGGGGTAATCGATGCGTGCCATTCGATGGGCTATTCGGAAGCGTCGCCGGGTTCCTGATGGCGGGTCGCGTAGATGATCGCCCAAAGGCCGCACCAGACGAGAGCGATGAGCGGCATGGTGACGGCGGGGCGGTAGGCGGCGAGGGCGAGGACCGGGATCCAGCCGAGGGTGAGCACGATGGCGGAAACCCAGAGCACGGTCCGCCGCCAATTCCGGCGCGATCCGAGGATGGCGGCGGTGAGGCCGAAGACGATCAGGATGGTCCAGACCCACGGCAGCAGTGGCGGGAGGGCGCGGAGTTTGCCTTCCAGGCCGATGCCATCCATCCAGCCGGCGATGACGGTATCGAAGCGGCGGGCAAGGCCCATGAGTTGCACGACCGCCGCGAGGACCAGCGACATCCCGCCGATGGCCAGCACGGCGGCACCGGGATGGGCGGGCGGTTTCATTGCGTGGAGGCTCATGAATGCGGGGTGACTTTAGAAGGGGGTGCGGGGACTTGAGAAGTGTCATTTCCCCTCCAGCGCGGCGGCGAGGAGGTCGAGGTGATCGGCCGGGGCGACTTTCTCCAAGATCGCCTCGATCTTCCCGTCCGGTCCGATGACGAAGGTGCTGCGCTCGGTGCCCATGTAGGTCTTCCCGTACAGGGATTTCTCGACCCAGACGCCGTAGTCCGCGACGATGGTCTTCTCTTCATCGGCGAGCAGGGGGTAGGGCAGTGAGTATTTGGCGATGAATTTGTTGTGGCTTTTCACCGGGTCGATGCTGACGCCGAAGACGAGGGCCTTTTCCTTGATGTCGTCCCAGCCGTCGCGCAGGGCGCAGGCCTGGGTGGTGCAGCCGGGGGTGTCGTCCTTGGGGTAAAAGACGAGCACGACGCGCCGGCCGCGGAGGGAGGAAAGGGCGAGGGTCGAGCCGTCCGGGTAGTCGCCGCCGGTGACGGGAGCGGTAAAATCGGGGGCGGGTTGGCCGATTTGCGGTTTCATGGGGCGGAGATGGCAGCCCCGGGGACGGCGCGCAAGCCCGCTGCGGGGCGGCAAAAATCGCGAACTCCCGGATTGACAGACCGGCCTGCCGGACTCAGCCTCCGCGCCCCGACTTTTAGGAAAACACGATCTGAAATCGAATGAGCGAACGTAGCATGCGCGGAGTGACGGTGAAAAAGGGCGAGCCTGTGGATCGCGCCCTGAAGCGTCTCAAGACCAAACTCGACACCGAAGGAATCCTCGAAGAAATGCGCCGCCGCCGCGCCTTCGAATCCCCCGCCGCGCGCAAGATCCGCAAGGCCCGTACCGCTCCGAAGCGCCACAAGGTGCGCTGGCGCTACACCAGCCCGGCCCAAGCCGCCAAGGCCGAGGAAGCCGCCGCTGCAGCCGCCGCCGCCAACGCTTGAAGCAATTTTCGTTTTCTTTAGTCGGAAACAACACGGACGCCCTCACCGGCGTCCGTTTTTGTTTTTGGCGGGTTTGACCTCTTGGGTCTGACAGATTTCCGCTCCGGCGGGGTTCTCCAATCGGGATGGAGCGAAGCGGAGAAAAACAGGGGGTCGACCTTGGCAATCCTTACCGCACCCCCTCTCCCGCTCCCCGTAGCACCGGGGAGCCGACCTACCGCCCGGAGTTGATCGCCCTGATCAGGGCAGATAAGC
>CAMLOZ010000500.1 GCA_946481625.1 uncultured Haloferula sp.
GATGCGCCAAGTCCACTGTCTGTGCGCCTGGTTCTCCTGCCCGGCACCGCTTACGACTATTCCGTGGTGGCGCTCGACGCGGCGATGAACGCTTCGCCGGAATCGACGGTGCAGGGGACGACCACGGCGGACACCACCCCGCCGACGGCACCGGGCGGCCTGACCGGAATCTCAGGGAATGCGATTGCCACGCTGGCATGGAATGCCTCCTCGGATGACGTGGCGGTGACGGGCTACCGGATCTACCGCGACAATGTCCTGATCGAGACCGTGGACACCCCGGGCTACACCGCCTCGGGTCTCGCCAATGAGACAACCTATGTCTTCAAGGTCACGGCCATCGACGCCTTCTCGAACGAATCGCCGCCCGCGGAGGTGACGGTCACGCCGCGCGCCCTCGGCCCGGCCTTGGTTCGCGTGGATTGCGGGAGCAGCACCAACTTCGTGGACCCGCAGGGCAATACCTGGTCCGCCGACTTCGGGTTCCAAGGGGCTCCGGACTTCGGCTACACGCCGACCAGTTCCACCACGAACACGATCAGCGGCACCGACAAGCAGGCGATCTATCAGAACAGCCGCATGAAAAACCGCAACAGCAGCCGCCCGCTGAAGTACAACTTCGCGGTGGCGAACGGGGACTACGAGGTCCGCCTCCACTTCTGCGAGTTCCACACGGAGCCGCCCGTGGCCGTGGGCTACCGCGTCTTCGACGTGCTGGCGGAAGGCGCAACCGCCCTCGATGACTTCGACATCTACGCGACCGGCGGGAAGGATCACGCCGTCATGCAGGTCTTCCCCGTCACCGTGGCGGATGGCAGCCTCACCCTCGACTTCACCGTGGTCACGCAGAACCCTTCCGTCTCCGCCATCGAGGTCTTCCCGATCCTCTCCGGAGCAGCGGGAGAAGCCGAGCCGCCGACGGCACCCGGAGACCTGGCCGTGACGAATCTGACGAGCAACACCGTGAGCCTGGGCTGGACCGCTTCGACCGACAATATCGGCGTTGCCGGCTACCGGATCTATCGCGACTCGGTCCTGATCGATACCGTCACCGGCCTGTCCTTCACGAACACGGGACTGAGCAGCGGCACGCTCTATCACTACTCGGTCGTCGCCTTTGACCTCGCGGGCAATGCCTCTTCGCCCGCCACCGTGGATGCCACCACGCCGTCTCCTGATCTCGCTCCGCCCTCCACCCCGGCGAACCTCGCGGGTACCCCGGGCCTGAGCCAGATCGCCCTGGGCTGGGACGCCTCCACCGACAATGTGGCCGTAACCGGTTACCGCGTGCTGCGGGATGGCAACCTGATCACCACGGTGCCTGGCACCGGCTACACCGACACCGGCCTGCCGAGTGCGACCGAATTCGACTACCAGGTGATCGCGGTGGATGCCGCGGGCAACCTCTCGGGTGGGGCTGCGCTGACCATTTCCACCCAGACCGACAGTGAAGCCCCCACGGTCCCGGACGGCCTGGCGGCGACGCCCTCCCACACCTCGGTGGCGCTGAGCTGGAATGCTTCCACCGACAATGCGGGGGTCACCGGTTACCGGGTTTACCGCGATGCCGCCCTGTTGGCTACGGTCCCCGGCCCGGGCTACGAGGATACCGGCCTGACCCCGGACACGCCTTACCACTACGAAGTGTGCGCGATCGACTCGGCCGGCAACGTCTCCGGTCTCGCCACCGTGGATACCGCCACCTTGGAAGACACCGTGGCCCCGACCGTGCCCGTCGGCTTCGACGCGGTGGCAGGCGACGGCAGCGTCTCGCTCATCTGGGTGGCCTCCTCCGACAACGTCGGCGTCACCGGCTACGAGATCCGTCGTAACAGCGCGTTGATCGCCACCGTGCCGGATCCGGGCTATTCCGACACCGGTCTCACCAACGGGGTTCTCTACACCTACGAGGTGCGGGCGCTGGATGCCGTGGGCAATGCTTCGGGGAACGCCTCGGACTCCGCAACCCCGCGGGCTCTCGGAGCAAACCTCTACCGCGTGGATGCCGGCTACACCGGGGAACCGTTCCTGGATCTCTCCGGAAATACCTGGGTGGCCGATACCCCGTATCTCGTCTTCGGCGGTGCCGCATCCACCAACAACGCCATCTCGGGAACGGAGGACGACGCGATCTACAACACCGAGCGCTACGACTCCTCCAGCAGCGGCAGCAACTTGTCCTATGACTTCAGCCTCGCGCCCGGCACCTACGAGGTCAGGCTGCACTTCGCGGAGACCTACGCCGCCATCACCGCCCCGGGCGGCCGCGTCTTCGACGTCACCGCGGAGGGTGGCACGGTGGTCGACGATCTGGATATCTTCGCCCGCGTCGGTTCGAACGCCGCGCTGGTGGTAAGCTTCCCGGTGGAAGTCGCGGACGGTGTCCTCGATCTCGAGTTCCTGCATGGCGTGCAGAACCCGAAGGTGTGCGGCATCGAGATCTTCGCGATCGAATCGGAAGGAGCGCCGACCTTCGAACAATGGCTCATCGACCACGGGTTGGCAGGCCAGACCGCGGCCGATTCCGATGCCGGCGGTCTCGACAACCTTGCCGAGTTTGAGCTCCAGCTCGACCCGAACGATCCCAACGACGACCTCACCTTCTCGCTGTCCATCCAGCGCCAGGCCGGGAACGCCGTGATCACCCTCCCGGTGCTCAAGCCTATCGGGAATTACTATGTTCATCGTAGTAACGACCTCGTTGACATCGGGAACGTTATCAATCGCATCGACACCATCACCAAGGCGGAGATCGAAGCCATGACCCCGGCGGAGCGCGCGAGCTACACCGTCCAGGACAACGGCGGCGGCACCCGCGCCTTCTACCAGTTGTTCTTCGAACCCGTCGCCGAGTAAGCATCCACATCCGCCCGGGAGAGTCCGCTCTCCCGGGCCCGCACCCCTTCCGGACCGGGTTCACCCGCCCGCCCGGATGCCATGTTCGCCGCCCGCCGGTTCGCCCGCGAGCAGCGCCGTTCACCCTCCCGCAAGATGAAACGCCCCCCCCGGATCGTCGTTGTCGGTGCCGCAGGCCGTCTCGGCCAGGCACTCGTGGCCCGCTTTGCGCGGGATGCCTCCGTTCTCGGCCTCGCCCGGCCGCAGATCGATCTCTCGTCCCCGCAATCCATCCGCGAGGCGCTGGAACCGCTGAAGTTCGACCATCTCGTCCTGCCCGCCGCCATGACCGCGGTGGATGCCTGCGAGACGAACCCGGACCAGGCCTACGCGATCAATACCGCCGCGCCCGGCCTCATCGCGGAAATCTGTGCGGGGAAGAAGGCGCACATGACCCACTTCAGCACCGACTTCGTCTTCGACGGCGCGAAGGACGGTGCATATTCCGAAGAGGATTCGCCCCGCCCGCTCGGGATCTACGGCGATTCGAAGCTGCAGGGCGAGCAGGCGGTGCTGTCCGCCAGCCCCTACCACCTGGTGGTCCGCGTTTCCTGGCTCTACGGCCCCGGCAAGCCCGCCTTCCCCGAGTGGATCGTGGACCAGGCATGCAACCATGCGGACCTCGC
>CAMLOZ010000501.1 GCA_946481625.1 uncultured Haloferula sp.
CGCAGGATGCGGTTGCCGATCGAGTGGAAGGTGCCGCTCCACAGCGCGGAAACATCGTGCGGCACCAGGTGGCGCACCCGTTCCGTCATCTCCCGCGCGGCCTTGTTGGTGAAGGTGAGCAGGAGAATGTTCCGCGCCTCGACGTTGTGGTCGAGCAGGTAGGCCACGCGGTAGGTCAGCGTGCGGGTCTTGCCAGAGCCCGCGCCCGCGATCACGAGGGCGGCCCCCGGCGGAGCCGTCACGGCGGCGTATTGCTCGTCGTTCAGCTCGGCCCGGTAGTCGATCCCGGAGGAGGGTCCGGCACTGTGCCGGTGCAGCGTGTACTCGCGCGCCATGTGGCGGGCAGCTTCGCGGATTCCGCGGCGGGATCAAGGGCAGGCTGCGGGATCAGGGCCCGCCGCCCGCGATCTGTCCCAGCCGGGCCTCGCGCAGGTCGGCCGAGCCGATGGAAAGCGCCAATCCCCGCGCCCGCGCCGGATCGCTCGTGGTGAGGCGCTCGGCCGCGACATCCGTCGCTCCATCCCGTGCGGGACCGGGGGGAAGCGCCGTCAACCACGCCATCGCCGCCGCCTCGTCCACCGCGAGCCATCTTCGGGAGATGGTTCGGACCTGGTCCACCCGTGCGGGACTTTCCGGCTCGGAAAGAACCCAGCGCGCCGCTTCCTGCGGGCGATTGTCCGCCCAGCGTGTCACCACGCTATCCATGGCGATCTCGCGGATATCCGGATTGGCAATCGATTTCGCCCAGGCCAGCGCCGCAGCCGCATCCGTCTGGGCCCAGGAGGGGGCCACCGCGAGCAAAGCGGCCGGTTGCTCGTCTTCGGGCAGCGTGAGGATGAAGGAGGCTGCCGAAGGCGCATCCGACAGCGCCCAGAAGGACAACGTACCCGCCAGCACTTCGTCGCGCACCGCGCTGTCTTGCGGGAAAGAGGCCGCCCAATGGGTCGCCGCTTCCGCGTCGCTTCTTGCCCACGCCGTCGCGATGCCGGGATAGGCGGCATCGCGGGCGGACGGGCTGGCCAAGGCATCCACCCAGGCGTAACTGGCGACCGGATCTTCCGCCGCTATCCGTAGGGCGACCTGCGCCGCTGCGGAGTCCTGCCCGGGTCCCGGCGTCATCGCGGCGACATGCGTGCGGGCCGCCGCGGGATCGGTCGCGGCCCAGACATCGAGCAGGTTGCGCAGCGCCTGTCCTTGCAAGCCCGCGTCACTCAAGCCGGCGATCCACGCCAGCGCCTCGTTCACATCCTGCTTCGCGATGTCGCGCACGAGCCCGAGGGTGATTTCAACTTTCGCTTCGCCTTCGGCCATCGAGCCGAGAAGCGAACGCGCAGCCATCGGGTCGGACTGCCCGAGACGACGGATCCCGCTGGCGAGAATCCGCTCGCGTGACTCCCCCGTGAAATGCGCCGTCGCCAGTGCCACGCTGCGCGCCGGGTCCCCGCGCGCGATGATCGCGAGCACGGCTTCCATCGCGGCATCGCGCCCGGTACCCGGTGTCGCGGCAAGCGCCCAGGTCCACGCGGCGTCGGCATCCGTGGCGGCCCAGCACGCGGCCAAGGCGCGCAGGGCATTCGTCATTGGTTCGCCCTGCGGCACGAGTCCCAGGCAGTCTTTCGCGCGTTCCGTATCCTGCTCCGCGAGCCGGGCGAAGATCGCGTTGTAGAGAATCCACTCCTCCGGTCCGGCCGCCATGTCGCGGGCGAGCTCCAAGGCACGCTCGGGATTCTTCTCCGCCATGCCGCCGAGCACGATCAGCAGCCCGTTGGTGTATTCCGCCCCGCGGGGCAACTTGCGCAGATATGCCACCGCCGCCTCCGGGTCATCGCGATACCATTGCCGGAGCAAGCTGCCGAAGGCCTGCGAGCGCGTGCCGGGATCGGACTCTTCGAGCGCCGTGTCGAGCTCGCCCGACCGGTCCTTTCCAAACCTCCGGGCGGTTCGCGATGCCGAATCCGCGACGGGCTTCTCTGCCGTCGCGGCCTGTGCAGTTTCTCCGGCCGGCCGGCTCAGTCGATAGACCGTCCCGAGCGTCAGCAGGCACAGGACCGCGATGAAGATCCATGCGGCCCTCTGCTTGCTCATCGTGCAACGAAATCAGCGCATCAGTTGTTCCGCGGCGTCGGCGCTGCGGCCGTGAAGTCCGCGGAGTTGTCATTCGTGTCCGTGGCCCCCGCACCGGCGCGGATCGCGGCGGTGGTCGCGGAGAGCGTGGGCGCGGCGCCGGAGCCCTCGTAAGCATTGGCGGTGCCGAAGCCCACGAAATCCACCACCGGCGAAGTGCCGACCGGATTGCTGGTGGTCAGAACCGTCTGGTTGCTTGTCAGCGCGACCTTGCCCGCGGAGGCGGACATCGAGATGCTGCCGGTCACCTGCGGTGTGGGCAGCGCGGTCGTGCCGCCGCTTCCCGCCGCTTGCTGGATCAGGAAGTAGTCTCCCGGAGCGAGCGAGCCGGTGAGGTTCGTCTTCTGCCAACTGCTGCCGGTCGAGCTGGCGTACTGCACCGCCCAGGTGGAGAGATTCACCGTGGTCGAGCCGGAGTTGTAGAGCTCGATGAAGTCATGCGTGTAGGTCGAACCGCTGTTGCCGCCGCCGCCGTAAACCTGGCTGATCCGCACCCCGCCGCTGCCACCGCCGCCGGAGGTGACCGTGAAACTCGACGCGCTGGTGCCGAGCCCGCCCGGAGCGACGACGGAGACCGTGCCGGTGGTCGCGCCCGCCGGCACCGTGGCGGTGATCTGGCTCGAAGAGTTCACCGTGAAGCTCGCCGCCGTGCCGTTGAAGGACACCGAAGACGCCGAGGTGAAGCCCGCGCCGCTGATCGTCACGCTCGTTCCGCTGCTGCCGCTCGTGGGCGAGAAGCCGCTGACCGTGGTGCTGGTCGCACCGTCCACCTTCGCCCGCAGCACCGTGGCCACGCTGGAAGGAAGGGCGCTGAAGAAGGTATAACCGGTATCCGTCTGGAGCTGGTTGACGGAGGTCACGTAGGTGCTCCACGGCACGCTGTAGATGCCCGAGATGTTCGGCACCTTCAGCGCGATCACCCGCGTGGCGGTGGTGATGCGGCTTAGCGCGGTGCCGCTGCCCGGCGGCACGATCACCGCGATCTTCCAGGTGTAGCCGGGGATCGATGCCTCGCCGCTCGGTTGGATCCGCGCGCCGGTGTAGAGGCTTGGCCCGCAAGTGATCAGCAGTTCGTCTCCCGCGATCGCCTGGTCCTGGCAGAAGTCCTCGAAGTCCTGCCAGATGCCCTGGTTGTTGTCGGGCGTCTGCGGCACGATGTTCGACATGTAGAAGACCAGCTTGTTGTTCGCGCTGGTGTCCGTGCGGTCGTAGGACGGGCACATGTGGCCCCGGTCGAAGCCCGAGTTCGTGTAGTCGCTGCTCGTGAGCCGGTTGAAGGTCGAGGGCAGCAGCAAGTCCTGATAGAAGGACGTGGAGCGTCCCGCCGTACCGATATCCGGAGAGGTAAGGTCCCAGCTCACCCAGTTGGGCACG